>CAMCNQ010000105.1 GCA_945875955.1 Limnohabitans sp. Rim8
ACGAAACGGCTGGTCAAGCCATGGAAAAACTGGTGGAAGATGCGCGGCTCGGGGCTGTGCGATTGCTGAATACTAGCGCAGTAATGCCGTCCGGAGCGAAACCATCCGGCCGTGTGCCTGCCAAACGCAGGCTCAAGCCGAAAAAATCAGCTTTAAAAAGTGCTTACAAATCGGCTCGCTGACGGTGCCAGCAGCGCAACGCCCGAGGCCAACAGCAGCAAAAAGATCATTCTTTGAAACTGATAATCGCTGTAGCGCCGTCCCACCCGCGAGCCCAGCCAAGAACTGCCCATAATGACGGGTGCCATCGCGGCAAAAGTAGAGATCAGGGTCAGGTCTACCAAGCCTTGCCAGATGTAGATGCTTAGCACTTGCAGTTGCATGATGATGAAAAAGCTCTGGAAGGTGGCTCGCTGGGTAACGGTGTCCCAATTCCGCATAGAGCACCAAAGGGTCATGGGCGGCCCGCCAATGCCGCAGGCGCCAGCCAGCGCTCCTGAGGTGAAGCCGACGGCCGCGTCCATGGGGCGGCCGGCTTGAATTTTGGGGAAGACCTTTGTGCGCAGCATCAGGGCACAAAAAGCAATCAGCCCCAACCCGACAAAGGCACGAAATGTCGATGCATCCAGGTCATGTAGAACCGCCGCGCCCAGCGGCACGCCAAACAGGCTTCCGGCAACGAAGGGGCTGACGCGGCGCACCTTAATGTGATGGCGCACGCTAGCGATTGAGACGAACTGCCCCAGTAAGGAGCCCATGACCACCAAAGGAACTACCTCCTGCGGCGCCATCATCCAGGCCCAAAACGAGGTGGCCACCAGGCCAAATGCAAAGCCTGATAGGCCCTGCACAAATCCCGAGAGTGCGCCGACGAGCAAGATTTCAGGCGACATAGCCACGCCTTGCGTTGCAGTGCCCATCAGTACGTGCTGGTGCGTTCGGTAGCAATACCTTTAAAAAGTGGTTGGCCATGTACGCATAAGGTGTTGGCCTACCCCGTTGGTCAAGCGCATGGCATGCACATCCAGGCTGCGTATCAGGTACTCACGCGTTTCCTGGGGAAGGATCACATGTTGCACGCCGAAAACGGCAGCAATGTCATATACGCTGTTCCCGCGCTCCATTTCTTCCAGCCGTTCCTCATAGCCTGCATCGCCTGGTTCCAAGCCGTGGACGATGTTCACGGCGAAGCTCGGCGTCATGAAGCTCACTTCAGCCGTGGGCCAGGCCGCCACTTCGTCAGAATTTCTTCCGCCGCCCATGTTTAGGTAGGCTTGGCCGTAGCTCTTTCGCAAAATGACAGAGATCTTGGGCACAGTGGCCAATTGCAGCGCTGCCATGAAGTTCATGATCCGACCCGGCGCGCGCTTTCGTTCAGCGTCAAGGCCAATAATGAAGCCTGGGGTGTCCACTAACAACACTAGCGGAATATTGAACGAGTCGCACATTACGATGAAGCTGGTTATCTTTTCGCAGGCTTCGGTGTCTAGTGCGCCGCCCTTGTACAGCGGGTTGTTGGCGATTACGCCTACTGTTTTACCGTTCAAACGGGTTAGCGCCGTGACTGCCACCTTGCCAAAACGCGGCTTCATCTCAAAGAAGCTTTCCTTGTCTACGATGGCGCGGATGACTTTGCGCACATCGTAGACTTGAGTTCGGTTGGTCGGCACCAGGTCCAGGATTTTGTCCATGTCAGCTCCGGAGCCTTCGGTCACCGGGACCACCGGGGGGGGCTGGTGGTGGTGGCTGGGCATGTAGCTCAAGAAGCGGATGATGGCAGCCAAGGCTTCTTCGTCGGTATCGACCACCATGTCCAGCAGACCCGTAACTTCCGAGTGCAGCTTCCAGCCGCCAATGTCCTCGGGGTCAATTACTTCCTTGACCGCCAGGGACACCAGGCGCGGGCTGGATACCGCCATGATGGCGCCCTTGCGCATGACGGTGAAATCGCTCAGAGCGGTGTACCAGGTCGACGAGCCGTAGCAAAAGCCGAGCACTGCAGCGGCCCAAGGTGTTTCCCGGGTGCGCATGTATTGCGTGGGGTCTGAGCCAAGCATGCTGCCCATGCCGCGTGCGCCCATGGTGTCTGGCATGCGTGCGCCCGATGACTCGCCCAAGAACACCATGGGCAAACCGCGCGCCGTGGCCGTGCGTTTCATGTGCCCGATCTTTTTGCCATTGGTGGCGCTACTGGATGCGCCCATCACCGTGAAGTCATTGGACACCACAGCCACATCGCGGTCGCCGATCTTGGCGTAGCCGACCACCTTGCCGTCAGCGGGTGAGCGGTCTTTGGCTGCTTCCACCACCGAAGTTGCAAATAGTCCAGACTCGAGAAAGGTGCCGGCATCGACCAGCCGGTCAATTCTTTCCCTGGCGTTGAGCATGCCAGCGTCACGGCGCTCTTGCAGTTTGGCGGGTCCGCCCATGGCCAGTGCTTTTAGGCGGCGCTGTTCGTAATCGTCTAACAACTGCTGTGAGGGAGAATTGACGGGTTGGTCCATTTTTTTAATTCGGTGCTGAATTGTGGGGCGCGGCTTGCTCAGCCTGGAAGATCACGCCTTGGGCACAAAGGCGCTCGATGTCTGCAGTTGACAAGCCAGCCAGTTCCATAAGCACGTGCTGTGTGTCGCGGCCAACGGCGCCGCCGCTGCTGCGGATGCTGCCCGGTGTACCAGACATCTTGGGCACAATGCCGGGCACGGTCACCTGACCCAGTTTGTCATGCGGCACTTGGACCAACATGTCTCGCGCTTTGAAGTGCGGGTCGCCAAAGATGTCAGCCATGGTGAAAATACGCGTCGCTGGCACAGCGGCATCGAGCAGTATTTGCTCCAGGTCTAGTAAGTCGTGCTGGCTAGTCCAGTCGGTGATTAGCTTGTCCAGCGCGTCGGCGTGGATTGAGCGGGTAATACTCTCCGCAAAGTCCGGGTGTTGGGCCAATTCGGGTTGGCCCATGGCTATTACCAGGCGCTTGAACACGGCGTCGCCCATTGCGGTGATGTGCACATAGGAGCCGTCCCGGGTCGGGTACAGGTTGTTTGGCGTGCTGTCGGGCAAGCGTGAACCTGCGCGGTTGGCGATAAAGCCGAGCTTTTCATAGGCGGGTACGTGCGGCTCCATGAAGCTGAACGCGCATTCATACAGTGCAGCGTCAATCAGCTGGCCTTTGCCCGAGCCTTTGCCGTGGAGCAAAGCCATCACCGCACCGAAGGCGGCGTACAGGCCCGTGACGCAGTCCGTCAGTGAAACTGCAGCGCGGCTAGGAGGGCGGTCGGGGTCGCCTGTAACATGGCGTAGCCCACTCATGGCCTCGCCAATCACGCCGTATCCGGCGCGTTCACGGTAAGGGCCGTTCTGGCCAAACCCGCTGATGCGGACCATCACCAACGACGGGTTGGTACGCGACAGATCCTCGTAGCCAAGCCCCCATTTCTCGAGGGCGCCCGGGCGAAAGTTCTCGATCACCACATCGCATTTTTCGACCAAGCTGCGAACAATTTCACGCCCTTCTTCCGAGCGCAGGTCTAGGGAAATCAGCGATTTGTTGCGCAAGATGCTGGCGGCGTAGAGTGACTCGCCCTCGCATCTCTTGCCCATGGTTCGTACCGCGTCGCCTTCGGCGGGCTCGACCTTGATCACCTCGGCACCGAAATCGGCAAAGAGCCTTCCGCAAAACGGCCCGGCCACGGTGGAGCCCAACTCTAAAACGCGGTAACCGGCCAAAGGGCCGCTGGCTGGCGCGATAACTCTTTCATTCACATCAGATCCTTTTGGAGGAGCAAGAAGATGGCAGCGGTAAAAGGCTGCATCACGATTCGGCTGCAGCTTGCTACGCCAGCTGGACGGCCTTTAACTCTTTTTGCCGTGTCTTGCGGGTAGGCAAAAAAGTCTGTTCCACCCAACGGGTCGTGACCTGGCCGTTGATGAAGTCCGGCTCGTCCATGACCTCACGGTGAAAACCCACGGTGGTGATAATTCCGTCAATACGAAACCCATCCAAGGCCTGGCGCATGGACTCGATGGCCTGGTCCCGAGTGTCGGCATGAACGATGACCTTGGCGATCAGGGAGTCGTAAAAGGGCGACACCGTATACCCCGTAAAGCAGTGACTGTCGACGCGCACTCCGTTGGCAGTGGGCTGTGACCACTGCGATATCAGGCCGGGCTTGGGCAAGAAGTTCTTGTTCGGGTCTTCGGCATTGATGCGGCATTCAATGGCATGGCCGCTCAGGCGCACCTGCTCCTGGCTGAATGACAAGGGTAACCCCTGGGCCACGCGGATTTGTTCGGCTACAAGATCAATGCCAGTGACCATTTCCGTGACCGGGTGCTCGACTTGGATACGCGTGTTCATCTCCAAAAAATAAAAGCGGCTGTCGTGCATGTCCACCACAAACTCCACAGTGCCTGCCCCAACGTAGCCCGCTTGCCGGCCCAGCCGGGTAGCGCATTCAGCCATGTCTTGACGCTGGGCGTCGTTCATGGCTGGGGATGGCGATTCCTCGATCAGCTTCTGGTGTCGGCGTTGCGCCGAGCAGTCGCGTTCACCCAGGTGAACAACACGGCCGAACTGGTCACCCATGATCTGAATCTCAATATGCCGCGCCTGATCAATGAACTTTTCCATGTAAATGGTTCCGTCGCCAAAAGCGTTGAGCGCTTCGCTAGACGCTGCCGCCATTTGCGCTGGCAGCTCGGCGGCTTCGCGCACCACGCGCATGCCCCGACCTCCACCACCAGCGCTTGCCTTGATCAGCACCGGGTAGCCGATGCCCTCGGCCAAGCCCAGCGCCTCTTCGGTGTCCTTCAGGGCGCCGCAGCCGGGAACGCATGGCACGCCGGCCGCAGCAGCCAGATTCACGGCCGTGATCTTGTCCCCCATGCTTTCGATCGCTTCGGCAGAGGGCCCGACGAAGGTGATGCCCGCTTTTACGCAGGCCCGCGCAAAGTCCGCTCGCTCCGACAAAAAGCCGTAGCCGGGGTGCAGTGCATCGCAACGTGCTCGGCGTGCCGCTGCAATCACTCGATCAATCGCCAAGTAGCTGTCGCCAGCAGGGCTTGGCCCGATGATCTCAAAGTCGTCGGCCTGGCGCGCGGCCAGGCTGTCTATATCGGCCTCGGACACCCCCGCCACGACTTCAATGCCCAAACTGCGGCAAGCTTGCACCACCCGTACGGCGATCTCCCCTCGGTTGGCCACGAACAAGCGGCTAATGGTCTGTGTCATATCTCAATCATTTCTTACTTTTGGAGCAGTTGCGGCATGGACTTGGCAACGCTTTGCCAGTAAGCTGATTCCTTGCGGATCTGCGCTTTGAACTCTTCGGGGGTGTTGGAGGCGGGGTCGGCGCCAGCGGGGCGAATCCATTCCACCATTTCTTTGCTCGTCATGATTTTTTGAGTGGTGCGGGCCAATCGGTCGACGATGCTTTTGGGTGTACCTGCTGGGGTGAAAACGCCATACCACATGATCATGTCAAAGCCGACACCGCTTTCGGCAAAGGTTGGCGCATTGGGCAGCCCGGCAAAGCGCTTGGACGACGTCACGGCCAAGGCCTTCAGTTTGCCGGCTTGGATGTGCGGTAGCAAGACAGGCACCAGGGCATACACCATGTCGACCTGCCCAGATATCGCGTCGGTGGTGGCCGGGGCGCCGCCCTTGTAGGGCACAAGCAGCAACTCCATGCCGGCCTTGTTGTTCAGCAGCTCCAAGGACACATCCAGTTGGGCGTGTGACACCGAGAGCTTTTTGGGGTCAGCCTTTGCTGCGGCGACCAGTTCACGCCCGTTGCTGTAGGTTGTCTTGGGGTTAGCGGCCAGCACAAAGGGCATTTCAGCCACAAGGCTGACTGGCTCGAGTTTTGTGAGCAAATCAAAACCCGGATCTGGGCCGAAGGCAGGGTTGAGCAATTGAAAGATACTGCCCAACAGCAGCGTGTGACCATCGGGCTTGGCGTTCGCCACCGCCGACGCGCCAACATTGGTACTGGCGCCAGGGCGATTCTCTACCACCACAGTTTGCCCCAGCTCACGACCTAGGCGTTCACCGAGTCGCCGTGCGATCAAGTCGGTGGTGCCTCCGGCGGCGTAAGGCACCACCAGTTTAATGGTTTGGGTTGGCCACTGGTCCTGCGCAGCGGCTGGCAGGCTCATGGCGGCTGCGATGGCAGTAAAGGCAAGAAGCAGGCGGAATGAGGCGTGAAACATGGTGGGGTCTCCTTTTTTAAAACTGACTTTGATCTTTTTATTAAGATTGTCGACAATGTTAATCTGGAATATACTGACCTTTAACACTTCCCGCAAGGACAAAACCTCATGGCAACAGAAACCATTTATTCAGAATTGACAGGCAGTGTCTGGAAAATCCAGCGCCAGCCCGGTGACCTCCTTGTGGCGGATGAGTCCATCATGATCCTGGAGTCCATGAAAATGGAAATACCGGTGGTGTTGCCTGACGGTGGCCGTCTCATTAAATTGCTGGTTGAAGAAGGCATGGCGGTCAAGGAGGGGCAGGAACTCGCCGTGATCGAATCCGCCTGACCTGAATTTGCAGTTCCCCTGTAGCAATTTGCATCAGCCCAAGAGATTTTTTGAGACTGCAGCGGCCGAACCGCTCAGTGCTTAGCAAGGCATCCCCTAAGAATGCCTAGAAAAGAGCGCCTTTCCATGACAACAAACAAGGAGACAACTATGATTCATCGTCGCAGCCTGCTCAAGGTCCTCACCGCTATGTCCCTGCCCGGTGTTACTGCCCCGGCTTTTTCACAAGCGGCTTATCCTTTTAAAACCATCAACATGGTGTGCGGCTTTGCTGCCGGCAGTGCTACGGATGTAGTGGCCCGGGTGGTCGGCAACAAACTGTCCGAACGGTTGGGGCAGCCAGTGGTGGTTCAAAACGTGACCGGTGCGGCATCGACTATCGCGGCAGACAACGTGATTCGCGCGCCAGCGGACGGCTACACCCTGATTACGGTTTCCAGCGCCATAACCATCGCGCCAGCTGTTTATAACAACTTGAAGTTTGACGTGGAGAAGGACATGGTGGCGATTGCCAACATCGGCTTTCTGCCCACCGTGCTGATGGTCAACGATGCCTTGCCCGTGCGTAATTTCACCGAGTTCGTGGACTATGCCAAGAAGAACCCAGGCAAACTGAACTACGGATCTTCGGGAACTGGCGGCTCCACGCATATGGCTGCAGCCCTGTTGGCTCAGACTCTGGGTCTGAGCATGACCCATGTCCCTTACCGCGGAAACGGACCGGCAGGTCAGGCACTGATGGCCGGCGAAATCCAGGTGCTGATGGACACCACGGTGTTGGCGGCCCAGTCCGTCAAGACCAACCGTGTCCGTGCTTTGGCCGTAACTGGCGCTTCGCGTTCTGCCGCTTTGCCCGACGTGCCCACCTTCCGCGAAGCGGGTCTGGCCAACTTTGACGCCTCGGTCATGTTCGGGATCATGGGCTCCAAAAACCTGCCGCGCGCAGTGGTCGAGCGCATAAATCGCGAAGTTGGCGAAGCCTTGAAAGACCCCGGGCTGCAAAACCAGCTTGTCAAAACAGGCGGCCTCCAACTCACACCCGGCTCGCCTGAGCAGTTCGCCCAACTGATTTCCGACGATATCGCCAAGTGGCGAAAGGTCGCGACTCAGATGGGCATACGCGCCGAATAAATTCGAAGAGATCCTTAGAGCAAGCGACCCATGCCCAACACCACGCCGCCGCCAAACAACACCCCGACCTCTGAAGCCTGGGATGATGAAATTGACGAGCTCAAACGTCGCCACCAATTCGCCGAAACCATGGGTGGACCTGAATCCGTGGCTCGCCAACATAACGCCGGCAGGCTGACGATTCGTGAGCGCATCATTGGGCTCACCGATCCAAACAGTTTTCAGGAAGTGGGCAAGCTCACCGGACAGGGTCACTACGTGGACGGAAAGCTGGCAAGCGTTACGCCAGCCCCTTATGTGATGGGCTTGGCCGACATCGACGCGCGACCGGTAGCCATCGGTGGGGAAGATTTCACCATTCGCGGCGGATCCAGTTGGAGTGGCGACCGCAAAAAGGGCGGCCAAGGCGGCTTTGTGGAAGACCTAGCGCTGGACTATCGGATCCCGTTGGTTAACCTGATCGATGGTGCGGGTGGCAGCATCACCTCGCACAAGCGGCGTGGCCACGCCGTCTTTCCAGGCGTACATGGTTTTGAGACCTCGGTAGAACTCATGAGTGTGGTGCCTGTGGTCAGTGCCGTTTTGGGCACAGCCGCCGGTGGCCCGGCAGGCCGCGCCATTTTGTCGCACTGGTCGGTAATGACCCAGGACACCAGCCAAATCTTTGCGGCCGGTCCACCGGTGGTTGAACGCTCACTGGGTCAGAAAATCAGTAAGGAAGAACTGGGTGGGCACAAAGTGGCCGCTGATACAGCAGGTTTGGTGCACAACGTTGCCGCTGACGAAGCCGAATGCTTTGCCATGATCCGGCGCTACTTGTCGTACATGCCCAGCAATGTGTGGGAGTTGCCGCCTGTGGTGGAAACGAGTGACCCGCCCCAGCGCCGTGAAGAAGGCCTAGCGAGCATTATTCCAAAGGATAGGCGCAAACCCTACAACATGCGCAAGCTTGTGCAAATGGTGGTTGACAAGGATTCGGTCTTTGAAATACAGCCTAGCTATGGCAAGGCTGTGATCACCTCGCTGGCGCGTATGAACGGTAAGGTGGTGGGCATCATTGCCAACAACCCCATGATCTACGGCGGCGCGCTGGACCTCAAGGCCGCAGGCAAGCAGACGCACTTCATTCAGTTGTGCGACACCTTTCACATCCCACTGATCTTCCTGGTCGACGTGCCGGGCTTTATGGTGGGGCAGGACGCGGAACTCGCCGGCACCTTACGCGAGGGCATGCGTAGCGTCTATGTGGCCATGCAGGCCACAGTGCCTATCTTGACCGTCGTGATACGCAAGTGCTATGGCATGGCGGGTATGGCGGCTACGGACAAGAACGGCATCGGTTTGAAGCTAGCATGGCCGTCGGCTGAATGGGGGTCATTGCCTGTGGAGGGCGGTGTTGCGGCTGCCTACAAGCGTGAAATCGCCGCGGCAGCCGACCCCAAGCTGCGCGAGCGAGAGCTGGAGGCCGAGCTGCGTGAGCTGACCTCACCTTTTCGAACTGCTGAGGCATTCGGTGTCGAGGACATTATTGACCCCCGCGACACACGGCGGTATTTGTGCCGCTTCATCGATGCTGCGCAAGCAAAACTCCGCACTGGACTTGGACAAAAAATGCGGGCTGGTGTGTTACCTTAATAGGACACTGATTGCGCGGCTGCCTGGCGCTTAGGCACCTTGAAGGAATACGGCCAAGAGGACGAAGACAGCAATGAAGGCGGTTTCTAGCACCAGCATGAGTAGGGGCTGCCAGCCCAGCTTTAACAGCTTTTGAAATTTTGTCTTCACGCCGACGGCTGCAATTGCTGTCACCAGCAGCCAGCGCGACAAATCTCCTGCGCCGTTCACTACCGCTGGGCTGAGCCAGTCGAGGCTTGCGGCTAGCATTAACACCAAGAAGCCGATCAAAAAACCAGGCACAAGCGGCACGTTGGAATGCTTATTAACAATTACGGCGGGGTGGCGGCGGTAAATCGTGGCAATCACTAAGACCACAGGCATCAGCAGCATAACGCGAAAGAGCTTGACGATGGTGGCGGTGTCGCCGGTGGCGGGCCCGAGCATCATGCCGGCGGCCACCACCTGGGCCACGTCATGGATGGTGCCGCCT
>CAMCNQ010000106.1 GCA_945875955.1 Limnohabitans sp. Rim8
CGATTTCCTGGCCAACGTCCGCAGCAATCTGTTCTACTTTAATTTTTTCGCCAGCGACAACACGATACTGTTTGCCACCGGTTTTTATGACCGCGTACATAAATGACCTCTTTGAATGGAAGTTTCCAAGGGCTAATCCCCAAGGAACCTGCAATTTTAGCACGGCATACCCGGTCAAGGCAACAGGGCTGGTCGGACTGGCTGGCTGTACCCGCCTGGTTTGGCCTGCCCCGGCCTGTGCGCCCCCTGCCCGGTCTGCACGATCCTTATAATACGCGGGCATTCACAATGCGCCTACGCCCTTTCTGCTCCTCTTGGCTCAACCAAGCCCCCTTGCCGGATAGTCCAAGTTGTCTGACTCCGAAAAAAGCACTTGTGCCGTCTTAGAACTGGTGGCCTCAGACATGCACGAGGTGGACCGCGTCATCGCCCAGCGCTTGGACTCTGGCGTGCCCTTGGTGGGTGAGGTGGCGCGTTACATCATCTCCGCCGGCGGCAAAAGGCTTCGCCCCGTGCTGCTGTTGCTCAGCTGCGGCGCTTTGGGCTACACCGGCGTGCAGCGCCACAATCTGGCGGCGGTGGTGGAGTTCATCCACACCGCCACCTTGCTGCACGACGACGTGGTGGACGAATCCACCTTGCGGCGCGGCCGTGCCACGGCCAACGAAAACTTTGGCAACCCTGCCAGCGTCTTGGTGGGGGACTTTTTGTACTCCAGAGCCTTTCAAATGATGCTGGAAGCCGACAGCATGCGTGTCATGCAAACCCTGGCCGATGCCACCAATGTGATTGCCGAAGGCGAAGTGCTGCAATTGATGAACATGCACGACGCCTCGCTCACCGAAGATGGCTATTTGCGCGTGATCCGCTCCAAAACCGCCAAATTGTTCGAAGCCAGTGCCCGCCTGGGGGCCATCTTGGCCGGCAGCAGCGCAGCGATAGAAACAGCCTGCGCCGATTTCGGCCAATCCCTGGGCACGGCCTTCCAGGTCATCGACGATGTGCTCGACTACGACGGCAACGCCGACGAAATGGGCAAAAACCTGGGCGATGACCTGCGCGAAGGCAAAGCCACGCTGCCATTGATCTTGGCCATGCAGCGGGGCAGCCCCAGCCAGCGGCAGACGGTTTGCGAAGCCATAGAAACCGGCAGCGTCGAGCGTCTGCCAGAAATCATCGCCATCGTGCGCGAAACCGGTGCCTTAGAAGCCACCCGCGACAGCGCCGCTCTAGAGGCCCAGCGCGCCATCGATGCCGCCATGCAACTGCCTGACAATGCCCACCGCCAGGCCATGGTGGCACTGGCCGCACAGTTGCTCAAGCGCCGCACCTGAGCAGACCTGCTTGCGGGCCCTCAAGGCCGCTCAGGCCTCGCGCAAGCGCATCACCTCTTCCCGCAAATCCTTGGCCCAGGCCCGGCGGTCACGCCCTTGGGCCCATTGCACGGGTCCAAAATGCACCACCGCCACGATCGCAGGCGAGGTCAGGGTGCGCCACATGGAGCCAATCAGGGTGTCGTCGCCTATGAAGCAGGGACCAAAACTGGTTTGCCCGGTGGCAGCGTCTATAAAGCGCAGCGACATGGGCTGCACCGGCGCATTGGCCTGAATGGCCGACTGGATCAGGTTGGCGTGAAACGGCAGCAACTCGCGCCCGTCGCTGGTGGTGCCTTCCGGAAACACCGCCACCACATCGCCTGCGCGCATGGCTTGGGCCATGTCTTGAACCATGCGCAACGCGTCCCTGCGGTTGTCGCGTTCGATGTACAGCGTGCCTGCGCCCGTGGCCAACATCCCCACCAAGGGCCAGTCCCGGATGTCGGATTTCGAGACAAAACGGCAGTGCCGCGCCGCGTGCATGACCAAAATGTCAAGCCAAGAAATGTGGTTGGCCACGATCAAAGCCGGTCCAGCAATCACCGCTTGCCCTATGACCTTTAAGTGGATGCCCCACAGGGCCAAAAACTTCAGTGCCCAAGCCTGCACATGGGCTTCGCGCTGTTCGGGCGTGAGCTGGGGAAAGCGGGCGTAGATGGTCCACATGCCCACAAAGACATGCCACAGCCCGCGCAAAAACTTCCAAACCGCCAACATTGACCTCATGCGCGTGCTTGCTCCGCCAAGGCGACCCAGCGCACAGGCCTTTTGCCTGGCCCAAGCCGCAAAACCCTGTGCCAGTTCTTCGCCATCTTCAGGCCTCAAACGCCAGATGCCCACCGACCACGGTGGCCAGCACGCGGCCTGGCAACTCGTAATCCGAAAACGGTGTGCTCTTGCCTTGGCTGCGCAGGGCTTGCGCGGTCACGGTCCAATGGCCTTGCTCGGTCAGCACGCACACATCGGCCACGCCACCCACGGTCAGTTGGCCGATCTGGCCGTGCGCGCGGAAACCAGCCTTGCCCAAAACGCGGGCAGGATCGGCCGTGATGCGGGCAATGGTTTGGCTCAGGCCCACCCCATCGCCTTGGCCCCATTTGAGCGCCAGGCTCCAAAGCAGTTCCAGGCCGGTGGCACCCGGCTCGGCCTCGGCAAACGGCAAGGCCTTGGCGTCGGCATCCACCGGCGTGTGGTCAGACACCAAGGCATCCAGCGTGCCATCGGCCAGCCCCGCACGCAAGGCGTCCCGGTCGCTTTGCTGGCGCAGCACCGGCGTCAGGCGCGCGCGGCTGTCAAAAAAGCCCATGTCGATGTCGGTCAGGTGCAGCGAGTTGATGCTCACGTCGGCGGTGACCGGCAGGCCCTCGGCCTTGGCCTGACGAACCAGCGCCACACCAGCGGCGCTGCTGATGCGGCACAGGTGCACGCGGGCGCGGGTGCTGCGCACCAATTCAAAAATCGTGTGCAAGGCAATCGTCTCCGCCGCCACCGGCACGCCCGACAAGCCCATGCGCGTGGCCAAGGGCCCACTGGCGGCCACGCCTTGGCCCAGGTGCAACTCTTGAGGCCGCAACCAAACCGCAAAGCCAAAGGTACTGGCGTATTGCAAGGCCCGGTGCAACACCTGGGTGCTGGCAATGGGCACCTCGGCCTGGCTGAAACCCACACAACCGGCGGCCGTGAGCTGGCCCATTTCGGTCAGCACATCGCCTTTCAGGCCCACGGTCAGGGCGCCCAAAGGCAGCACCCGGGCCAGGTGCAATTTCTCGGCGCGGTAGCGCAGCATCTCCACCAGGCCAGGCTCGTCCAGCACCGGCTGGGTGTCGGGCAGGCAGACCAAGCTGGTCACGCCACCGGCCACAGCGGCGGTCATTTCGCTCTCCAACATGCCTGCGTGTTCTTGGCCCGGCTCGCGCAAGCGTGCCGCCAAGTCCACCAAGCCTGGCGCCACAATGGCCGATGTCGCATCGATCACGCGCTGGGGCTGAAAGCCCGCTGGCGCTTGGCCAATGGCGATGATCTGCCCCGCCACGATCGCCACATCGCCGATCTGGTCGAACCCGCTGGCGGGGTCGATGATGCGGCCGTTTTGAATCAATAGGTTCATCGCTTTGTCCTTATGCCTCGTTGCCCGCCACGATGCTCATCACCGCCATGCGCACCGCGATGCCAAAGGTCACCTGCGGCAAGATCACGCTTTGCTGGCCATCCACCACAGCCGAGTCGATCTCCACCCCGCGGTTGATCGGGCCGGGGTGCATGACGATGGCATCGGGCTTGGCCCCTTGCAGTTTTTCGGGGGTCAGGCCAAAGCTTTCGAAATACTCTTGGCTGGAGGGCAAGAGCGCACCGCTCATGCGCTCGTTTTGCAGGCGCAGCATGATGACCACGTCGCAGCCTTGGATGCCTTCGGCCAGGTTGTTGAAAACGCGCACACCCATTTGCGCCATGTCGGCCGGCACCAGGGTTTTGGGGCCCACCACGCGCACTTCGGCGCAGCCCAAGGTGGTCAGCGCGTGGATGTCCGAGCGCGCCACGCGCGAGTGCAGCACATCCCCCACGATGGCCACGGTGAGGTTGGCAAAGTCTTTTTTGTAATGCCGGATGGTGAACATGTCCAAAAGGCCCTGGGTCGGGTGGGCATGCCGCCCATCCCCCGCGTTGACCACGTGCACATGGGGCGCCACATGCTGGGCGATCAAATACGGCGCGCCGGACTCGCTGTGCCGAACCACAAAAATATCAGCGGCCATGGCGCTGAGATTGGCAATGGTGTCCAGCAGCGACTCGCCTTTGCTGGCCGAAGAACGGGCGATGTCCAGGGTGTAAACATCGGCCGACAGGCGCGTGGCGGCGATGTCAAAGGTGGTGCGGGTGCGGGTGCTGTTTTCAAAGAACAGGTTGAACACGCTTTTGCCGCGCAAAAGCGGCACCTTCTTGACCTCGCGGTCGTTCACGCTGACAAAGCTGGACGCCGTGTCCAGGATGTGGGTCAGGATGTCTTTGGACAGGCCTTCTGTGGAGAGCAGGTGGATCAGCTCGCCGTTTTTGTTGAGTTGGGGGTTGTTGCGTTTGTAGAGCATAGGGGGTCTGGCCGCGTTCAGGCTTTGTTCTCCACATTGAAACTGAAGGCCCCGGCCTCGTCGCGCGCCAGCGCCAGCGATTGCGTCTCGGGCAAACTCACCCGAGCGGCGGCAAAGTCGGCCTGCACTGGCAATTGACGCCCGCCGCGGTCAACCAAAACGGCCAACTGCACCCGCGCTGGGCGGCCGTAGTCAAACATTTCATTGAGCACAGCGCGAATGGTTCGCCCGGTGTAGAGCACGTCGTCAAGGACCAAGATGTCAGCGCCATCGACTTCGAAGGGCATATGGGTTTGCCCACCCGCCGACAAACCGCGCTGGGCATAGTCGTCGCGGTGCATGACCGAGGACACCCGGCCAGACTCACCGGCCAAGCCCAGGTCGCGCTGCAGCCGCTCGGCCAACCAAGCCCCGCCCGAGGTGATGCCCACCAGCCGCGTGTCGGCCTTGGACAAACTGCGCACACCGCGCAGCAGTTCCAGGTAGAGGGCTTCTGCATTCAAGGCCAAGGCGCTCATGAAAGGTCTCCAATCGGGCCGCCAACAAGGCCTGCGCTTGGCCCACAGGGGGGGGCGACAACACCAAAGAATGCGCACAGGGGCTTCATGGCAGGCTCCTTAAAAATTGCTCAAGAATGATCGCGGCAGCGGCCGCATCGGCGTCTTTGGCGCCCTGAGAAAGCGCCTCGGTGGTGGAGTAGCGCTCGTCCACCTCGTAGACGCTCAGGCCAAAACGGCCACGCAATTGGCGGCCAAATTTGCGGGCACGCAGCGTGTTTTCGTGTTCCCCGCCATCGGGATGGGTCGGCACGCCGATCACCAAAGCATCTGGCTGCCAGTCTTGTATGTGTTTGGCGATCAGGGCAAAACGCGCATCGCCTTCGGCTGCAATCGTGCCCTGCGGGGTGGCCGATTTCATCAAACGGTTGCCCACGGCCACTCCGGTGCGCTTGAGGCCGTAGTCAAAGGCCAAAAACATCTGCTGGTTGGGCGGCACTGGCACAGCTGTGGCAGCGTTCATGCATGCCCCGCATCTGGCGAAAGCATCCAGCTTTTGAGGCCCAACAAATCGAGTGCCCGCTCGTAGCGCTGGGCCATGGGCACCTCAAAAATCACTTCGGCCGAGGCCGGCACGGTGAGCCAGGTGTTTTCGCCCAACTCGGATTCGAGTTGGCCCTCACCCCAAGACGAGCAGCCCAAGCTGATCAGCACCCTGCGTGGCCCGGCCCCTGAAGACAGGGCTTCGAGCACGTCCCGCGAAGTGGTCATCTCCAAGCCGCCTGGCACTTTTAAGGTCGAAGCGTAAATCGGGCTGTTGTCGTCTGTCACGGGGTCCATGCGCACCGGGTCGTGCAGCACAAAGCCCCGTTCGGTCTGCACAGGCCCGCCTTGCGCCACGGCGTTTTCAACCAGGTCCACGCGCAACAAGGGCAAATCGACCTTGTCAAACAGCACGCGCATGCTGATCTCGGCCGGTTTGTTGATGATCAGGCCCATGGCGCCGCGTTCACTGTGCTCACACAGGTAGACCACGGTGCGGGCAAATGTCTCGTCCTCCAACCCGGGCATGGCAATCAGAAAATGGTGCTTGAGGTCAATGGAGGCACAATCGGTCATGCACCGATTTTAGCGGCCCCGCCCCCAAGCGGAATGCCCCGCGTGCAATCATGAACACAACCGGGCAAACCCCCATGGAAACCCCCTTTTCTTGTGGCCTGGTCTGGCTGCGGCGCGACCTGCGCGTGAGCGACCATGCGGCACTGCACCAAGCCCTCAGGCATTGCCAGCGGGTGCATGTGGTGTTCGTGTTCGACACCGAAATTCTGGACGCCTTGCCCAAAATCGACCGCCGGGTCGAATTCATCCGCGAGTCTATGGTGGAAGTCGACACCCAGCTGCGTGAGTTGGCCGGCCACCCCGAGGCGGGCCTGATCGTGCGCCACGGCGTGGCCAAAGACAAAATCGTCAAGCTGGCCCAGCACCTGCAAGCCCAAGCGGTGTTTGCCAACCACGACGACGAACCGCTGGCATTGGCCCGCGACATTCAGGTGCGCGGCCACCTGGCCGACCACGGCATCGTTTTGCACACCTTCAAAGACCATGTGGTTTTTGAGCGCAACGAGGTACTGACCCAGATGGCCAAGCCCTTCAGTGTGTTCACACCCTACAAAAACGCCTGGCTCAAAAAACTCAGGCCCGAAGACCTGCAGGCCTGGCCCATCGCTGCGCACGGCGCACGCCTGGCACCCAGACCCAACGACCTGGCCAAAGCCGTACCCAGCCTGCAAGACATCGGCTTTGCGCCGAGCAACCTGCAGGCCCTGAAAATCCCGACCGGCGAATCTGGTGCCCAAGCCCTGCTGCAAGATTTTTTGACCCGCATCGACCACTACGAAGACACCCGAAATTTTCCCGCGGTCAAAGGCCCCAGCTATTTGAGTGTGCATTTGCGCTTTGGCACGGTGTCCATCCGCCAACTGGCCCGCGAGGCCCATGCGCGCATGCTGGCGGGCAGCCCGGGTGCTGCGGTGTGGTTGTCCGAGCTGATCTGGCGCGACTTTTATGTGCAGGTGCTGCACAACTTTGCGCATGTGGGTCAAGGCCACAGCTTCAAGCCCGAGTACGACAGCATCCGCTGGGAACATGGCCCACATGCCCACAAACTGTTTGACGCCTGGTGCCAGGCCCGCACCGGCTACCCGCTGGTGGACGCGGCCATGCGCCAAATCAACCAAACCGGTTACATGCACAACCGGCTGCGCATGGTGGTGGCCAGCTTCTTGGTGAAAGACTTGGGAATTGATTGGCGCTGGGGCGAGCGCTACTTTGCCCAGCACCTGAACGACTTTGACCTGTCGGCCAACAACGGCGGCTGGCAGTGGGCCAGTTCCAGCGGTTGCGATGCCCAGCCCTACTTTCGCATCTTCAACCCCATCAGCCAAAGCGAAAAATTCGACCCCGAGGGCAAATTCATACGCCGCTACCTGCCCGAGTTGGCCGAATTGCCGAATGCCGATTTGCACGCCCCATGGCTGGCCAAACCCCTGGCTTTGCAAGCGGCCGGCGTGGTGATCGGCAAAACCTACCCCGCGCCCGTGGTGGACCACGCCCTGGCCCGCGAAAAAACCCTGGTGCGCTATGCGGTGGTCAAGAAAAAGCCGTCTGAAGAGACGGCCTGAAGGCAGCGAGGGCTTGCCCCTCAGATCAGATGGCCACCATTTCAAAGTCTTCTTTGCGCGCAGCGCACTCGGGGCAAGTCCAGTTCATGGGCACGTCTTCCCATTTGGTGCCCGGGGCAAGGCCATGTTCGGGGTCGCCCTCGGCTTCGTCGTAAATCCAGCCGCAAATCAGGCACATCCAGGTTTTGTGTTCCATCACAGTGTCGCAATCAGAGAGTCGAATAGAATGTTTGGATTGTATCGGGCCTCAAACCACCGCTTTTTTTGTGCCCGGCTGAAGACCTTCTGAAGCCCCCCGCATTTTGTCCCCATGACCGATCACAAGTCCGACGCAACGCTCCCCACCGAACCGATTGAGGCCGAAGAAGCTCCTGGTCTGGCCTGCGTGCTTTCTTTCAACGCCAACGACCCCAGCGGCGCGGGCGGCCTGACTTGCGACGCCACGGCCATGGCCTCGGTGGGCGCGCATTGCCTGCCGGTGTGCACCGGCGCCTATGTGCGTGACACCACCAGCATCACCGATTTTTACCCTCTGGATGCCGAGGCGGTGAACGACCAAGCGCGGGCGGTGGCCGAAGACGTGCCGGTGCAAGTCATCAAAGTCGGCTTTGTCGGCACCCCCGAGAACCTGGCCATGGTGGCCGAATTGACCGACGATTACGACGGCGTGCCCGTGGTCGCCTACATGCCCAATCTGTCTTGGTGGGAAGAGGAAAAAATCGACGCCTACCTGGACGCCTTTCGCGAACTGCTGCTGCCCCAAACCAGCGTTTTGGTGGGTCACCACAGCACGCTGCGCCGCTGGTTGCTGCCCGAATGGTCGGGCGAGCGCAACCCCGGGCCACGCGATATTGCCAAAGCCGCCTCGCAATTGGGCGTGCCCTTCACCTTGGTGACCGGCATGCCCCTGCCCGAGCAGTTCATTGACAACGCCTTGGCCTCGCCCGAAAGCGTGCTCAGCCACGAAAAATTCGAGCGCATCGAGGCCGTTTTTGTGGGCGCAGGCGACACCTTGACCGCCGCACTCGCTGCCTTGCTGGCCACCGGCATGGACCTGCCCGAGTCCAGCAACGAGGCTTTGCATTACCTGGACCGCTGCCTGGACGAGGGCTTTCGCCCAGGCATGGGCCAGGTCATTCCGGACCGCCTTTTTTGGGCCTTGCCCGATGCGGAAGGCGAAGAAGACGACGAGGCCGAAAGCCACACGGGTGCCGATTACTTTGAAGTGCCTTTCAACGAAACCAAACACTGAGCTTTGAGAGACGACATGAACGACCGCAACCAAGCCCTCTTTGACCGCGCCGCGCAAGTGATCCCAGGCGGCGTGAATTCGCCTGTACGGGCTTTTCGCGCCGTAGGCGGCACACCGCGCTTTGTGCAACGCGCACAAGGCGCCTATTTTTGGGACGCCAATGGCCAAAAATACATCGACTACATCGGCTCTTGGGGCCCGATGATTTTGGGCCATGGCCACCCGGCGGTGCTCGAAGCGGTGCAAAAAGCGGCACTCGATGGCTTTTCTTTCGGGGCGCCCACCGAGCGCGAGATCGAGCTGGCCGAAGCCATTTTGAAACACGTGCCCTCGATGGAAATGGTGCGCCTGGTCAGCTCGGGCACCGAAGCGGGCATGAGCGCCCTGCGCTTGGCGCGCGGCGCCACCGGCCGCAGCAAATTCATCAAGTTCGAAGGCTGCTACCACGGCCACGCCGACGCTTTGCTGGTCAAAGCCGGCTCGGGCCTGGCCACTTTTGGCAACCCCACCAGCGCGGGCGTGCCGCCCGAGGTGGTGCGCGACACCTTGGTGCTGGAGTACAACAACATCACCGCCCTCGAAGAAACCTTTGCCCTGCACGGCAAGGAACTGGCCTGCGTGATGATCGAACCCATCGCTGGCAACATGAACTTTGTGCGGGCCAGCGTGCCCTTCATGAAGCGCTGCCGCGAGTTGTGCAGCCAGCACGGCGCCTTGCTGGTGTTTGACGAGGTGATGACCGGCTGCCGCGTGGCGCTGGGCAGTGCGCAAAGCGTTTACGCAAAATCCATCCC
>CAMCNQ010000107.1 GCA_945875955.1 Limnohabitans sp. Rim8
GGCGTGAACGCCACCAAGGTCAAGCCGCGCGTGTTAACACTGACCCAGTCGACTTACGACGGTGTTCTGTACAACACCGAGACCATCAAGGGCATGCTCGATGGCTACATCGACAACCTGCACTTTGACGAAGCCTGGCTGCCGCATGCGGCCTTCCATCCGTTTTACGGCAGCTACCACGCCATGGGTAAAAAGCGCAAGCGCCCCAAAGAGGCCATGGTGTATTCCACCCAGTCGATTCACAAGCTGCTGGCCGGTATCAGCCAGGCCAGCCATGTGCTGGTGCAAGACGCACAAAGCGTCAAACTCGACAGGCCGCTGTTCAACGAGGCCTATTTGATGCACACCTCGACCTCGCCGCAGTACAGCATCATTGCCAGCTGCGACGTGGCCGCCGCCATGATGGAGCCGCCCGGCGGCACCGCCTTGGTGGAAGAAAGCATTGCCGAGGCGCTGGATTTCCGCCGTGCCATGCGCAAGATCGATGCCGAATACGGCAAAGACTGGTGGTTCAAGGTGTGGGGGCCCGAGAAGTTTGCCGAAGAAGGCATTGGCCGCGCCGACGACTGGATCTTGCGCAACGACCCGCGCAAAAAAGCCAGCAAGTGGCACGGCTTTGGCCAGCAACTGGCCGATGGTTTCAACATGCTGGACCCGATCAAGTCGACCATCGTCACGCCGGGCTTGGACCTCGATGGCAAGTTCGACAAGACCGGCATTCCTGCATCGATCGTCAGCAAGTTTTTGACCGAGCACGGTGTGGTGGTGGAGAAGACGGGCTTGTACAGTTTCTTCATCATGTTCACCATCGGCATCACCAAGGGCCGCTGGAACAGCTTGCTCACGGCATTGCAGCAGTTCAAGGACGAATATGCCAAGAACCAGCCCATGTGGAAAATCATGCCGGAGTTTTGCCAGAAGCACCCGCGCTACGAGCGTATGGGTTTGCGCGATTTGTGCCAGCATGTGCATGAGATGTACGCCAAATACGACATCGCCATTCTGACGACGGACATGTACTTGTCGGATTTGGCACCTGCCATGCGACCTTCAGACGCTTACGCGCACATTGCCCAGCGCAAGACCGAGCGGGTGGAAATTGACCATTTGGAAGGCCGCATTACGGTAGGCTTGGTGACGCCTTATCCACCGGGCATCCCACTTTTGATTCCTGGCGAAGTGTTCAACAAGAAGATCGTGGCCTATCTCAAGTTCGCTCGCGAGTTCAACGAAAAGTGCCCTGGTTTTGAAACCGACATCCATGGCTTGGTGGAGGTCGTGGACGAAGACGGCAAGAAGCGCTATTTTGCCGATTGCGTGAAGGCTTGAACCGTGTGTGGCAGGTGAGTTGGGGCCCTGTACGGGGGCTCAGAGGCGCTTCGCTTTGCCACATCTCCCCCGCACAGAACCCCAAGCCATCTGCGGGTGGAACATTAAAAAAGCGGCCTGGGGCCGCTTTTTTCATGTCTGGACTGGATCAACTCAAGCCGCAGCCGCAGGCTCCGCGATCCCGCCCACCACCTGGCTGAAACCGCCGTCCACATAAGTGATCTCAGCGGTCACGCCCGCGGCCAAATCGCTCAGCAAGAAGGCCGCCACATTGCCCACATCCTCAATGGTCACGTTGCGGCGAATCGGCGAGGCCTCGGCCACCACCGACAAAATTTTGCCAAAGCCTTTGATGCCGCTGGCGGCAAGGGTTTTGATGGGGCCGGCCGAAATGCCATTGGCGCGCAGGCCGCGGTTTTGGCTGCCCAAAGATTCTGCCAAGTAGCGCACTGAAGCTTCCAAGCTGGCTTTGGCCAAGCCCATGGTGTTGTAGTTGGGCACGGTGCGAATCGCCCCCAAATAGGTCAGGGTCAGCACTGCCGACTTGTCGTTCAAGTAGGGCAGGGCCGCTTTGGCCATGGCGGGGAAACTGTAAGCGCTGATGTCGTGGGCGATCTTGAAGCCTTCGCGAGACAAGCCTTCCAAAAAGTCCCCCGCAATCGCCTCGCGCGGTGCGTAGCCGATGGCGTGGACAAAACCGTCCATCTTGGGCCAAGTGGCCGACAGGTCGGTGAACAATTTCTCGATTTGTTCGTCGCTGCCCACATCGCAGTCAAAAATCAAACTGGAGCCAAAGTCAGCGGCGAATTCGGTGATGCGGTCTTTGAAGCGTTCACCCACGTAGCTGAATGCCAACTCCGCGCCCTGTGCATGGCAGGCTTTGGCAATGCCGTAGGCGATGGACCGATTGGACAGAACGCCTGTAATCAGCAGTTTTTTGCCAGCAAGAAAGCCTGTTTTTGTCGTCATGACTTCAACTCCGTGAAAATGTGTGCAGAATTGTCGCATGCGAACACTGGTGGCTCGAATTTGGACAGTCTGCTGGCTTGCCTTGGGTATGGGGCTGCTTGGCAACGCTTGGGCGATGCATGCCTATGCCCAGTTTGGTGACATCCGCTACCCTGCAGGTTTTGACCATTTCTCCTATGTCAATCCCAATGCACCCAAAGGCGGGTCGGTGGTTCTGGTGCCGCCCACTCGGCAGTCAAACTTTGACAAATACAACCCCTTCACCCTCAAAGGCAGTGCCCCGCCGGCCCTGTTGAACATGGTGTTTGACACCTTGTTGGTTGGCAACCTGGATGAACCCACCACGGCTTACGGTCTGCTGGCCTCGGACATCCAAGTGGCAGCCAACCGACTGTCGGTGGTGTTTGAGCTCAATCCATTGGCCCGATTTCACAACGGCGATCCGGTTTTGGCCATCGATGTGCGCCACAGCTTTGAGCGGTTGACCAGCAAACAGGCGGCACCGCAATTCAGAACCTATTTTGGCGAGGTCAAAGCGGCCACAGTTTTGGGGCCGCGCAGTGTTCGTTTTGATTTCGCAAGGCCTAGCCCCGAGCTGCCCTTGATCGTTGGTGGCTTGCCTGTCTTCAGCCACAAATGGGGTTTGCAAGGCGGCTCGTACAAAGCCTTTGACCAAATGGTGACCGATGAGCCCATCGCCTCTGGCCCTTACCGCATTGGGCCTGTGCAATTTGGCAAAGACATCACCTATGTCCGTGACCCTGCCTATTGGGCCAAAGACCTGAATGTGCGAAAAGGCCTTTTCAACTTCGACCGCATCACTTACAAAATTTACAAGGACAGCACGGCGCAACTCGAGGCCTTCAAGGCCGGTGAATTTGACTACATGCAATCCTTTGTGTCCCGGGAATGGGCACGGGCTTACACCGGACGGGCCTTTGAGCGCGGCGAACTGGTCAAGGCCGAATTGCCGCATGGCAATGCGGGCGACTTTCAGGGGTTTTTGTTCAATTTACGCCGCGACAAATTCAAGGACGTGCGGGTTCGCCAAGCGATCGCCTTGGCCATGGACTTTGAGTGGTTGAACCGACAGCTGTTCTACAACGCTTACAGCCGGGTGCGTGGGTTTTTTGTGGCCAGCGATTTTGAGGCCAAGGGACTGCCCGGCCCCGAAGAATTGGCTTTGTTGGAACCGCTGCGTTCACGCCTGCCTGCGTCTGTGTTCAGCCAAGCCGTGCCCCAGCCGCCGCAAACCGATTTGGCGACTGATTCCGGCCATACCCTGCGAGACCATTTGCGCCAAGCCCGGGCCTTGCTGCAAGAGGCGGGTTGGACTTACCGCGAGGGGGCTTTGCGCAATGCCCAGGGCGAAGCCTTGAGCATCGAGTTTTTGGACAACGGCAGTTCCATGGGGCGGGTGGTCACGCCGTTTGCGAAAAACCTGGAAAAGCTGGGCATTCAGGTGCGTTACAAAGTGATCGACTTTGCCTTGCTGCAAAAGCGCATGGATGTGTTTGATTTCGACATCATCAGCAACCGCTCGGTGGGCAGCGAAGCGCCGGGCACCGAATTGCAAGAGCGCTTTGGCTCCAAGTCGGCCGATATCGAGGGCTCGGGCAATGTTTTGGGCCTGAAAGACCCGGCGGTGGACGCTTTGTTGGACAAAGCCGTGGGTGCCACCACCCGGCCTGAACTGGTCAACAGTTTGCGGGCACTGGACAGGGTGCTGCGCCACGGCCATTACGTGGTGCCGCATTGGTATGGTGCTGTGCACCGCGTGGCTTGGCGTGCCGCTGTGTTTGAGCGCCCCACCCAAGTGCCGCGTTTTTACCAGCCTGAGAATTGGGTGACCACGGTCTGGTGGTCCAAAACGGCTGGGCCTACCCTGGCAGAAAAACCGCAAGCCCAGAAAGGCCGCTGAAACATGTTGGCCTACATCCTCAAACGCGTGCTGCTCATGGTCCCGACTTTGTTGGGGGTGTTGATCATGACCTTTGTCGTGATCCAGTTTGTGCCCGGTGGTCCGGTGGAGCAAATGGTGTCGCAATTGCAAGGGCGTGACACGGGTGGGGAGGGTGCTGCCGCTGCAACGGGCGCTTACCGTGGACGCCAAGGTGTGGATGCGGCCCGAATTGCCGAAATCAAAACCCTCTATGGTTTTGACAAACCACCGCTTGAACGGTTTGGCATGATGCTCAAACAGTTTGTTCAATTTGACATGGGCAAGAGTTTTTTTTACCCCAAAGACGTTTGGAGTCTGATCAAAGAAAAATTGCCGGTTTCTGTGAGTTTGGGCCTTTGGACTTTTTTCCTGAGTTATCTGGTGTCTGTGCCCCTGGGCATTGCCAAAGCGGTGCGCGCGGGCACCCGCTTTGACACCCTCACCAGCTTGCTGGTCTTGATCGGCTACGCCATACCGGGTTTTGTCTTGGGCGTGGCTTTGTTGGTGGTTTTTGGCGGGCAATTGCAGTGGTTTCCTTTGCGGGGGCTGACCTCGTCCAATTGGGAGCAACTGAGTTGGGGCGCCAAAGTGGTGGACTACCTTTGGCACATCGCCTTGCCCGTCACGGCCAGCGTGTTGGGCTCGTTTGCGGTGATCACCATGCTGACCAAAAATGCCTTTTTGGAAGAAATTCGCAAACAATATGTGCTCACGGCCAGGGCCAAAGGGCTGAGTGAAAACCGGGTGCTTTACAGGCATGTCATGCGCAATGCCTTGATTCCCTTGGTCACGGGCTTTCCCGCCGCCTTCATTGGTGCTTTTTTCACCGGCTCTTTGCTCATCGAAACCTTGTTCTCCTTGGATGGCCTGGGCTTGCTCAGTTACGAGTCGGTGATTCGGCGCGACTACCCCGTGGTCTTGGGCACTTTGTATTTGTTCACCTTGATCGGCTTGGCCACCAAATTGGTCAGTGACCTTTGCTATTTGTGGGTCGACCCGCGTGTGAAATTTGACAAATGACCCCCTCCAACCAACGCCAGCCCCATCCCCAACTTTCGCCCTCCAGGCGGGCTTGGCTGCGCTTCAAACGCAACCGTTTGGGCTTTGTCAGCATGCTTGTTTTTGCGCTGCTGTGCGTGCTGAGTTTGGGCGCTGAATTTTTGTCCAACGACAAACCCCTGGTCGTTCGCTTCAATGGCCATTGGTATTTCCCTGTGGTCCAAACCTTGCCTGAAAAGGTCTTCGGGGGTGACTTTGAAACTCCGGCCGATTTCTTGGACCCGTTTATTCAAAAGCAATTGCACAAGAACGGCAACTGGGCATTGCAAGCGCCCAACCCCTATCACCACAGCACTTTGGATTATTTCGCGCCCTTGCCCAACCCGGCACCGCCCACGGCGCGCAACTGGCTGGGCACAGACGACCGCGGGCGAGATGTTTTGGCCCGTCTCCTGTATGGCTTTCGCGTCTCGGTCTTGTTTGCATTGGCTTTGACCTTGTTCGGGGTTTTTTTGGGCGTGTTGACGGGCGCGGTGCAGGGCTTTTTTGTAGGCAAGACCGACTTGGTGTTTCAGCGCTTCATTGAAATTTGGAGCGCCATGCCCGAGCTGTATTTGCTGATCATTTTTTCAGCGGTGTTCGAGCCCAGTGTGGGCCTGCTGCTGGTGCTTTTGAGTTTGTTTGGCTGGATGGGCTTGTCTGACTATGTGCGGGCCGAATTCTTGCGCAACCGCCAGTTGGACTACGTCAAGTCGGCGCGGGCCTTGGGCCTGGGCCATTGGCAAATCATGTGGCGTCATGTGCTGCCCAACAGCATGACTCCGGTGGTGACCTTTTTGCCGTTTCGCATGAGTGGGGCCATCTTGGCCTTGACCTCGCTGGATTTCCTGGGCTTGGGTGTGCCGCCTGGCACCCCCTCGTTGGGGGAGTTGTTGGCCCAAGGCAAGAACAACATCGATGCCTGGTGGATCTCCTTGTCCACCTTTGCTGTGTTGGTCGTGACCTTGTTGCTGCTGACCTTCATGGGCGATGCCCTGCGCGACGCGCTGGACCCCAGAAAGGTGGACGCATGAACGCCCACGATGAACAGCCCGTGCTTTTGGACTTGAAAAATTTGCAGATTGCTTTTGCGGGGCAAACCGTGGTTCATGGCATCAACCTGCGCATTGGCGCTGGCGAGCGTGTGGCCTTGGTCGGCGAGTCGGGCTCAGGCAAATCGGTCACGGCCTTGTCGGTGCTGCGCCTGCTTGAATCGGCCCAACTCAGTGGTGAGATCCTCTGGCAAGGCCAAGATTTGCTAAAGGCGTCCAGCGCCGTCATGCAAGGCATTCGTGGCGACGAAATCGCCATGATTTTTCAAGAACCCATGACGGCTTTGAACCCTTTGATGAGCGTGGGGCAGCAAATTTCAGAGGTTCTGCAACTTAAAAAAGCCTTGAGCAAACGCCAAGCCAATGCAGGTGCGGTGCACTTTTTGGCTGAAACCGGCATTGACGACGCACAGCGCCGCTTCGCCGCCTACCCGCACCAATTGTCTGGTGGCCAACGCCAGCGCGCGATGATGGCCATGGCCCTGGCTTCGGAGCCCAAATTGTTGTTGGCCGATGAGCCGACCACGGCATTGGATGCCAGTCTGCGCTTGCAGATGCTGCAATTGTTGTCTTCCTTGCAGGAAAAAACGGGCATGGCCGTGCTCTTGATTACCCACGATTTGGCCTTGGTCCGGCATTTTGCACAACGTGTGGCGGTCATGGAAAAGGGTTATCTGGTCGAGCAGGGAGATTTGAAAACGGTGTTTGACCGGGCGCAACACCCCTATACGCTCAAGCTGTTGAACAGTCTGCCCAGCAGGCAGGGCTTGGCGCCCGCTCCCTCCCAAGAGCAGGGTACGGCACTGGTCAAAGCCACCCACTTGCAGGTCCAATACCCCATCACCAGGCCAGGTTTTCGGGGTTGGTTTCAAAACCGACAGTTCACCGCCTTGCACGCCGCCAGCTTCGCGCTTTCAGCCGGTTGCACCTTGGGGGTGATGGGCGAGTCGGGCTCGGGCAAGTCCAGCTTGGCCCAGGCCGTGCTTGGCCTGATCCCATTTGGCGGTCAATTGACGGTGGGCGGTCAAGCTTGGCAAAACCAGCCCTCACGCGACAAAGCCCTGCGTCGCCGCATTCAGGTGGTTTTTCAAGACCCCTATGGCAGCCTGTCACCCAGAATGACCGTGGGCGAGATCGTTTCCGAGGGCTTGCGCCTGCACCAAGCGGACGCCTCGCAGGCTCAGATTGAAGCCCGTGTTCTGGCCACCTTGGCCGAAGTGGGATTGGGCACAGACGAATTTCCCGATTTGCTGAGCCGCTATCCCCATGCATTTTCCGGCGGACAAAGGCAGCGCATTGCCTTGGCTCGGGCCTTGGTGGTGAACCCGGATGTGCTGGTCTTGGACGAACCCACCAGCGCTTTGGATGTCACGGTGCAAAAACAAATTTTGGGCTTGCTGCAGGATTTGCAGGTCAAAAAGGCCATGGCTTATTTGTTGATCACCCATGACATGGCGGTTTTGCGGGCCATGTCCCACCAAGTGATGGTGATTCAGGCTGGGCGGGTGCTGGAGCTGGGGCCCACCGATCAGGTGCTTGAGCACCCGCAACACGACTACACCCGCAGTTTGCTGGCGGCTTTCCCAAATGGCTGAGTTTCAACCGCGAAAAGTGGGCTGACTTTTCCTTCAAAATCACGCACTTAGCGTGATTTTCGGCTAGAATACTGGCTTCACGACCAAGCGGGCGGGTTTTCACCGCCCGTTTTTTTTGGCTCATTCTTTTTAACGTTGATATTTCAAAGCTCTGTGGCGTTGCAGCAAATTGTTCAAGAAACCGTGACCGGCCTGGGCTACGACCTGGTCGAGATAGACCGCACAGCGGGCGGTTTGTTGCGCATCACCATCGATTGGCCATGGACTGTGGGCTCCGAGCTGTTCATCAACGTTGAAGATTGCGAAAAGGTCAACCGTCAGCTGCAGTTTGCCTTGGAAGTCGATGGCGTGACTTACAACCGGCTGGAGGTGTCCTCGCCGGGCATAGACCGCCCATTGCGGGATGAGAAAGATTTTGAGCGTTTTGCAGGCGAGTTGATTGACCTCACCTTGAAAGCACCGATGGGCGAAAACGCCGGTGGACTGGTCAGTGCCAGTCGCAAAAAATTCCGCGGCACGCTGGAGCGAAGCGCCGATGGCCAAGGCTGGCAAATCGTCTGGAGCGATGCCCCTGCGGTCAAGCCAGGTCAGCGCATCAGCAAAAAAAGAGTCCCAGAGCCTTTGCATGCACTGGGTTTCAGTTTGGACGAGTTGCGCGAGGCCCGATTGGCGCCCGTGGTGGATTTCAAAGGGCGAAAGCCGAAGGTCGACGCCTGATTGGGCGTCGGATTGTGCGCATTTTTATCGGGCCTGATCGTCAGGCCCAGTGGAACAGGAGAGTCGAGTCATGAATCGCGAAATGTTGATGCTGGTCGAAGCCATCTCACGTGAAAAGAACGTCGAGCGCGATGTGGTCTTTGGTGCCGTCGAGGCCGCTTTGGCCCAAGCCACCAAGAAACTGTATACCGGCGAAGTGGACATCCGCGTCGCGGTGGACCGTGACAACGGCAATTACGAAACCTTTCGCCGTTGGCACGTGGTGCCCGATGAGGCCGGTCTACAGTTGCCTGAACAAGAAATCTTGTTGTTTGAAGCCCTGGAGCAAATTCCGGACATCGAAGTTGACGAGTACATTGAAGAAGCCATCGAGTCTTTGCCCATTGGCCGCATTGGTGCCATGGCGGCCAAGCAAGTCATCTTGCAAAAGATCCGCGACGCCGAGCGCGAGATGCTGCTCAACGACTTCATGTCGCGTGGCGAGAAGATTTTTGTCGGCACCATCAAGCGCATGGACAAAGGCGACTTGATCTGCGAGGCCGGCCGGATTGAAGGTCGCCTGCGTCGCAGCGAAATGATTCCCAAGGAAAACCTGCGCAGCGGTGACCGTGTGCGCGCCATGATCATGGAAGTGGACCTGACACTGCGTGGGGCACCCATTTTGTTGTCACGCTCTTCGCCTGAATTCATGATTGAACTGTTTCGCCAAGAAGTGCCTGAAATCGAGCAGGGCTTGCTGGAGATCAAAACCTGCGCGCGTGACCCCGGTTCGCGCGCCAAGATTGCCGTTTTGTCGCACGACAAACGCGTGGACCCCATCGGCACCTGCGTGGGTGTGCGTGGCACCCGGGTCAATGCCGTCACCAACGAGTTGGCAGGCGAGCGTGTGGACATCGTCTTGTGGAGCGAAGACCCCGCCCAGTTTGTGATCGGCGCTTTGGCCCCAGCCAACGTGCAGTCCATCGTGGTGG
>CAMCNQ010000108.1 GCA_945875955.1 Limnohabitans sp. Rim8
AGCCCAACGCAGCATCACCGACGGCGTGATCAACTTGTGAACAGGTGCCACAGGCAGCATGTACAAACGCCCCATCAAGTTGTGAATGTGCACCACCGTGCTCACCGTCAACACGACATGGCCCGATTTGGGGTCTCGGCCCTTGTGAACCGACAAGGCCACGTCCAGATGTCGATCGGAGTCACCCAGAACCACCTCATCGGGCTGGTTTTCGAGCAGGGTAAAGATGCCGATGCGGTCCCCCGGTTGGTACTGGTCAACCGGTTTGCCCGCATCGAAGCCGCTCAAATGCCCCAGATCCTTGAGCCCGAACTGGGCCACCACCCGATTGCGCAGCGACATGAGCCTGTTAACCCATGTCGGCGTGGCCTGCGCTGCTTTTAAAAAATATTCCAACGCACACAAACCCGGATCAGCAGGTTCGACCGACCAAGCGTCGTGAAAATGCGCACCCGGCAAACGACGGGCGATCAAGCTGCCCACTGGCACGCCACAGGCCTGTACAGGGTTCATTGGATTTTCAAAACACGGGCTCGCAATGCACCTGAGTTTGAACGGAGTTGGCGATGAAGCAGGCCTCATGCGCGGCATGGTGCATCTGGGTTATTTGCTCGGGTGTGGGCATGCGCTCGCCACCAAAGCGCACATCGGGCCTGAGGGTGACCTGTGTCATGGCAAGCTTGCATTGGCTGTTATGACCCATCTGTCCTGTGGCCGCATCCGCATAACGGTCGACACAAAATTTTTGCTTGGCGGCGATGTCCAAAAACCACAGCATGTGGCAGCTCGACAAGGCCGCGATCAACATCTCTTCAGGGTCTGCGGCCAAAGGGTCCGACATGGGCAAAGGCACAACATGGGGCGAAGATGAACCCGCGAAGGCCACACCACCATCAAAACGCACCAGGTGCTTTCTGCTGTAGCGGTGATCCAGAAAGTTCTGATCGCCCCTTTGCCAAATCACTTCAGCCGTGTAATTCGCCATTTTGGTCCTTTTGCGTAGAAAGCCATGCGCGGTACATGCTAGGCACCGCAGGTTTTTTATAATACCTAATTGTTCTTTTAAAGCCAAACCATGAGTGCCATTTATTTTTCAAGCATCGACACCCTGGTCTTTGCAGGGGGAGGCAACCGGTGCTGGTGGCAGGCAGGTTTGTTGACACGTTTGCTGGACCATGGCGCGGCCTTGCCAGCACAACTGGTGGGCACCCGTGCAGGTGCCGCCATTGCGGCGTCCTTCATGATGGGCAACACCCAGGCCGCGCCGCAAGTCTGCAAAAAAATGCTTGCGGACAACACCCACTTGATGGACTGGCGCGCTTTGTGCCAACTGAAACTGCGCTTCGCCCACCAAGCGACCGACCGGGCTTGGCTGGGTGGTTGCATGAACGACAGCTGTTTCCAAGCGGTGCGTTCCAGCACCCAACGAGTGCTGGTGGCGGTGACTCGCCCGGCCAAGGCGCCGAGCCTGGATCAGGCGGGCAGCTTTTTGGCCGGGTCCTTGGCCTACCAGGCGGCGATCGCCCCGTCGGTGCGCGGTTCTGTGCCGCCGCACAGCACCCCATGTGCATCGCGCCAGATGATTTGGCCACGGCCAAAGGCCAGTCGGTTGTTGGACCAAGCCACTTCGTGGCCCAATCGGGCCAGACCATGGTAGAGGTGCTCGGGCATGGCGCGCTCGATGTTGACGCGGTTGGCGGCCTCCCATTCCCAGCGGGGTGCATCCAATGAGGCCTGGGGATTCAAACCAAAGTCGACGGTGTTCATGACCATTTGCACATGGCCTTGCGGTTGCATGAAGCCACCCATCACGCCAAACGGTCCCACCGCCTGGCCGTCCTTGGTGAGAAAACCGGGGATGATGGTGTGGTAAGGCCGTTTGCCCGGTGCCAGGCAGTTGGGATGGCCTGGCTTGAGTGAAAAATTATGGCCCCGGTTGTGCAGGGCAATGCCGGTGCCGGGCACCACCATGCCAGAGCCAAACCCCATGTAGTTGCTCTGAATCAGCGAGACCATATTGCCCTCGCTGTCGGCCGTGCTGAGGTAGACCGTGCCGCCGCGGGCAGGCTCACCCGGCATGGGCAGCGAGGCGCGCTCACCGATGCAGGCGCGGCGTTCGTGGGCATAGCCCTCGCTCAGCAAGTCGGCCACCGACACCCGCATGTGGGAGGGCTCACCGATGTGGGCAAAGCCGTCGGCAAACGCCAACTTCATGGCTTCGATTTGGCGGTGGTGGGTCAGCACGCTGTCGCGTTCGCTGAAAGCAAAGCCCTTGAGGATATTCAAGGCCATCAGGGCGACCAGCCCGTGCCCGTTGGGGGGGATTTCCCACACATCGTAGCCCCGGTAATTGACGCTGATCGGGTCACACCAATCGACGGCAAAATCGCCCAAGTCCTTGACGCCAATGTGGCCACCTGCAGACTGCACAAACGCAGCGATCTGCTCTGCCAAGGGTCCACGGTAAAAACTCTCGGCGTCCGTCTGTGCAATGGACTGCAAGGTTTGGGCATGTGCGGCCGAGCGCCAGACTTCACCGGCCATGGGTGCGCGTTCGGGCGCAAACGTGTCAAACCAGTGCTGGAAGTGTTCGCCTTGGAGTTGCTTGCGAAAAACCTGGGTGGCCTGCTGCCAGGCAAAAGCCACTGAGGGAGACACCGGAAAACCTGATTGCGCCAACTCGATCGCGCTGGCCATGGACGTGGCCAAGGGCATGCGGCCAAAGCGTTTGGACAGTGCGGCCCATGCAGCGGGTGTGCCGGGTACCGTGACCGCCAGGGGGCCGTACTTGGGGACTTCGGTCAGGCCTTGGGCGCTGAGGTTTTCCAGCGTCATGGTCTGGGGCGCAGGGCCGCTGGCATTGAGCCCATGCAATTTGCCTTGGTGCCAGACCAAGGCAAAAGCGTCGCCGCCTATGCCGTTGGCTGTGGGCTCCACCACCGTCAAGGCGGCGGCCGTGGCCACCGCGGCATCGATGGCATTGCCCCCCGCTTGCAAAACGGCCAGCCCGGCTTGCGCTGCCAAGGGCTGTGAGGTGGCCACCATGCCGCGTTTGGAATACACCACGTTTCGGCGCGAGGCATAGGGGTAGTGAAGGGCGTCGAAATTGGGCATAAAAAGTGAGTCTGTTTGAATTGAAATTGGCGGTGTCGATGGCAAAGCAATCCACACGCCGGTTTATTTTTGCCGTGGGTCCAGTGCATCGCGCAGGCCGTCGCCCAGCAAATTGAAGGACAAGACCAGCAAGAAAATCGACAGGCCAGGCCAGACGGCCATCCAGGGCGCATTGTCCATGTAGTTTTTGGCGGTGTTGAGCATGCTGCCCCAACTGGGCTCGGGTGGTTGCTGGCCCAGCCCCAGAAAAGACAAACTCGCCTCGGCAATGATGGCCGCAGCAATGGACAAGGTGGCTTGCACGATCAAGGGCGGCAGCACATTTGGCAAGATGTGCCTAAGGGCAATGCGCCAATGCGGATTGCCCACGGCGCGGGCGGCCTCGATGTAGTCCTCGACCTTCACCGACATGACCTGCGCCCGCGTCAGGCGAATGAACACCGGGGTGGCCGAGACCCCGATGGCGATCATCGCATTGCCCAAACTGGGGCCAAGAAAAGCAGACAGGGCAATCGCCAAAATCAAAAATGGCACGGCCAACATGGCATCGGTGAATCGGGAGATCAGGCTGTCTGTCCAGCCGCCCAAGTAAGCCGCCAACAAACCAATGGGAATGCCCAAGGCCATGGAAATGCTGACCGAGACCAAACCCGCCATGAGCGAGGCGCGCGCACCCCAGACCACGCGCGACAACACATCCCGGCCAATTTCATCGGTGCCAAATAAATACTGCCAACTCGGCGCTTTGCGCACGGCGCCCCAATTGGTGGCGATCGGGTCATAGGGCGAAATCAGCGGGGCCAAGACGGCCATCAAAATGAAAAACGCCACCACCACCAAACCCAGCATGGCCCCGCGCCGCCGCCACAAACGCCGCCATGCGCGCTGCGCTGGGGTGGCTTCGCGCGCCTCGACGATGGGAGAACTCAATGCAGTCATGGGCTAGCCCCGCAAACGCGGATTCACAAGAAAATAAGCCATGTCGGCCAAGAGGTTGAGCAGGATGTACACGCTGGAGGTGAACAACACCACGCCTTGCACCACCGCGTAGTCGCGGTTGAACACCGCATCCACAATGAGTTTGCCAAAACCGGGGATGGAAAACACCTGCTCGGTCAGCACCGCCCCGGACAACAAGGCACCAAACTCCAACGCCCCCAAGGTGATGATGGGCATCATGGCATTGCGCAGCGCATGCTTGAGCACAACGGCGCGCTCTTTCAGGCCCTTGGCCCTGGCGGTGCGCACATAGTCGGCACTCAACACTTGCAGCATGGCGCTGCGGGTGTGGCGCATCAACACCGCCGCAATGCCGTTGCCCAAAACAAAAGCGGGCATGATCATGGCCAACAAGTTGCCCCAAAGGTCTTCAAACGGGCTGATGTAGCCAGAAGCCGGCAACCAGCCCAAAGAGACCGAGAACAACAAAATCATCAGGATGCCCAGCCAAAAATTGGGGGTGGACAAGCCCCACAAGGCCAGCACATTGGCCAGATAATCCCAGGCCGAATTTTTGCCCACCGCAGAGACAATGCCAGCGGGAATGCCGACCAGCAAGGCGATCAACATGGCCATCGCCGCCAGTTGCAAAGTCACCGGCAGTTTTTCTTTAATCAGGTCCAACACCGGTTGCTGAATGCGCATGGACTCGCCCAAGTCACCTTGCAGCACAGCGCCCATCCAATAGGCATAGCGCACAGGCAGCGGCTCATCCAAGTGCATCTTTTTTTGCAAATAGGCGATGACCTGCGGGTCTTGGTCTTCACCGGCCAAAATCTGGGCGGCATCGCCCGGCAGCAACTGCTGCAGACCAAAAATGATCACCGTGACAAAGAACACGGTGGGCAGCAGCGCGGCAAGCCGCTTGAGAAAGTAATTCAGCATGGGTTCAGTCAAGGTTCGGGCTGCGCGCTTTTACTGACAAGCCATGACGCCCTTTGCCCAGACAGGCAAAGGGACGCAGCCATTGGCAGCCTTTTTGCGCTCGGCCTCAAAGACCTTACATTTTCAGACCCTGAACACGCAACAGACCGTCAGGAATGGGTTTGAAGCCGGTCAGCTTTTGGTTGTAGGCCCACAACCAGTTGCGGTGGTAAAGGTAAACAATTGGAATTTCTTTGGCCGCTTCAGCTGCCAAGGTGGCAAAGACCTTGATGCGCCCTGCCGTATCCAAGGTGTTGCGCGAGCGGTTGAGCAAATCGTCCCACAAGGGGTTGCACTCACCGCTGTAGTTCAGGGGCTGCTTGCAACCGTAAAAGCTGAACAGGTTGCCATCCGGGTCGGCACGGCCGCTCCAAGCCAGCACATAGGCATCGAATTGACCCTTGTCAGCGAGGTTCAAGGAGGTGGCAAATTCTGTGGACTGGATTTTCACATCAAAGCCTGCTTCTTTGGCCATGGACTGAACCACCTGCGCCACACGCTGGGCGTCCGAGGTGGTCGGGGTCATGAGTGTGAAGCTGGGGTTGGTCACGCCCGCTTCTTTGAGCAAGGCCTTGGCGCGGGGAATGTCGCGCTTGGGTATGGGCACGTTTTTGGCGTAAAAGTTGTTGTCCGGAGCGACCCATTGGTTGCCCGGCGCGGCTTCCCCGTCCATGGCCACTTGCACAATCCCAGCGCGGTCCAGTGACAACTCAAACGCTTCGCGGATGCGGCGGTCTTGGGCCAATGGGTTTTTACCGTCGGCAGTCTTGCGGGTGTTGATGGTGATGCCTTGGTAGCCCAGTTCGGTGATGCGCGACAAAGCCAGTTTTTTGTCTTTCTTGATGCTGGCGACATCCGATGGGGCCACGCGCTCGATCAGGTCAAGCTGACCCGAGCGCAAGTTGGCCAGGCGCACAGTGGCGTCCACAATGGGCAAGTAAATGATTTTGTCGAAATGGATTTTTGACTTGTCCCAGTAGTCGGCGTAGCGCTCCAGGACAATGCGGTCTTGGGCCACGCGCTCTGAGAATTTGAAAGGCCCTGAACACACGGGCCGAGTTCCAAAATTGGTCGGGTTGCTTTGCGCGGCCTTGGGCGACACCATCATGCCGGCGCGGTCGGCCAACACGGTGAGCAGGGGCGAGAACGGCGCACTCAAATTGATCCTGGCGGTCATGCTGTCCACCACATCGACCGAGGTCACGGGGGCCAACTCACCACGGCGGTTGGAGCCGGCCATGTTCTTGTGGCGCTCGATGTTGAATTTGACTGCGGCAGCGTCAAATTTCTCACCATCATGAAACGTCACGCCACTGCGCAACTTCATGGTCAAGGCCTTGTTGTCGGGTGACCACTGGTGTGAGGTGACCAGCTGGGGCACGGTGTTGAGTTTTTCGTCAAGGTCAAAAAGTTTGTCGCAGAGGGACGAGAACACAATGCGCCCGACAAAACTGCGCGCCATGGTGGGATCCAAAACATCGGGGTCTTCGGCCAAACCAATGCGCAGGGTTTGGGCTTGCGCCAGGCAAGAGGCCGTCAAAGCCAGCGCCCATAAAAGTTTTTTCTTCATCGCATTTCTCCTGTAAAAATCAACCAACAAAAATCAGGTTCGGACCCGCCACTTGGACATCAGCTGGGCTTCACACCGGGGTAAGGCCAGCACTGCTTGGTCGAAATGCTTGCTGCAAACGCAGCAGCCTTTCGTTCACCGCTGTGCTTTGCACAAGGGCTTGGACCGGTTGGATTTGCGCCCAAAAGTGGCAGGCCACCGTGTGGCCTGGCAAGCCATCGACCGCTTGCAGCAAGGGCACTTCTTCGGTGCAACGCGCTTGCGCATGAGGGCACCGGGTTCTGAAACGACAGCCCGAAGGGGGATTGATGGGGTTGGGCACATCGCCCTGAAGCAGCACCCGCTCACGCTGCAGGCCAGGCTGCGGCAAAGGAATGGCCGACAGCAGCGCTTGCGTATAGGGGTGGCGTGGCGCGGCAAACAGGCTGCGCTTGTCGGCGTACTCCACGATTTGCCCCAGGTACATCACCGCCACATGGGAGGCAATGTGTTTGACAACCGCCAAATCGTGCGCAATGAACACATAGGCCAAACCCAGGCGTTGCTGCAAGTCCTGCAACAAATTGATCACCTGTGCTTGAATCGACACGTCCAGCGCCGACACGGCCTCATCGCACACGATCAACTTGGGCTCGACCGCCAGCGCACGGGCAATGCCGATGCGCTGGCGCTGGCCACCAGAAAACTCGTGTGGGTAGCGCTGCAGGTACTGCGGCGCGAGTCCTACCAAATCCATCAGTTCGGCCGCCCGCTCGCGGTGGCGGCCCCGCGCCAAACCGTGCAAGGCCAATGGCTCGGTCAGCGTCTGCTCCACCGTCATGCGGGGGTTGAGCGAGGAATAAGGGTCTTGAAAAATCATTTGCAAATCCCGCCGCATGCTGCGCATGCGCTCGGGGGGCAAGCCCATCAGGTCTTGGCCATCGAACCAAACATTTCCCGACGTGGCATCCAGCAAACGCAGCACCAGTCGCCCCACGGTCGACTTGCCGCAGCCCGACTCGCCGACCAAGGCCATGGTGTCGCCGGCGTTGATCTCAAAGCTCAGGCCATCCACCGCGTGCACCACCGATGCCGAGCCTGAGAAAAACCCTTTTTGAACCGGGAAGTGTTTGACCAAATTGTTGACCCGCAGCAGTGCATTCATGCGGTCACCTTGGCTTGCTCATTCTGGGCGGCGGCGTTTGCTGGGGCATGCTCAGGCATCCCTGCCACCCCGTCACTCACCAAACTGGCGTCCAGAGGGGCCCGCCAACAAGCGGCCTCATGGCCTTCGCCCAAGGCCTTCAAGGGCGGGGCTTCTGATTGGCATTGCGCCACAGCAAAGGGGCAGCGCGGGGCAAAGCTGCAACCACGCACCAGCGCCATGGGTGCGGGCACCTGACCTTCAATCGCATTGAGCCGGTCTTGCACCAAGTCCAGCTTGGGTATCGAGCCCAGCAGGCCAATCGTGTAGGGGTGCTGGGGGTTGGCAAAGAGTTGGCCCACTGGCGCGCGCTCCACCACACGCCCTGAATACATGACCACCACGTCGTCGGCCAATTCGGCAATCACCCCCAGATCGTGGGTGATCAAAATGATCGCCGTGCCGGTTTCTTCACGCAAGGTCCGCATGAGGTCGAGCACCTGGGCTTGAATCGTCACGTCAAGCGCCGTGGTGGGCTCATCGGCAATCAGCAACTGGGGCTGGCACGACAAGGCCATGGCGATCATCACCCGCTGGCGCATGCCGCCAGACAGCTTGTGCGGGTACTCGTCAATGCGCTGCTCAGGCGAGGGAATGCGCACACGGCGCAGCATCTCGATCGCCTGCACACGGGCTTGCTCGGCGCTGATGTCTTGGTGGCAGCGAATGCCCTCTACCAACTGGTCCCCAATGGTGAAGGCCGGATTCAATGAAGTCATGGGCTCTTGAAAAATCATGGCCATGCGGTTGCCCCGCAAGCGGCGCATCTCTTCGGCCCCCAGACTGGCCAGGTCACGCCCTTCAAAAACAATCGAGCCGGCCGAGACCCGGCCCTGGCCTTTGGGCAGCAAACCCATGATGGACAGCGAGGTCACGCTTTTGCCACAGCCCGACTCGCCCACAATGCCCAGTGTGCGCCCGGCCTGAACCGAAAAACTCACGCCATCGACGGGCGAAAACTCACCCCCACCTTCCAGTTTGAAACTGGTGCGCAAGCCCGTGACTTCGAGCAAGGCGGTCACAGGTCGGCCTTTTTGAGAGCGCTGTCGCGGGCGGCATCGCGCGCGGCATGAAAGCGCGTCACTTCGGCTTCGATCAGTTGGCGGTCAATCAGGCCCGCTGGACGGGCCTTGGTCGGCAGGCAGGCTGTGAAGGGCTGGTACCGCTCCAAGCTCTTGGCATACAGGCGTTTGAGCTCGGTGATGGGCTCGTCGTGATCGTCCACCCGCAAGTCCAGGGTGCAATAGTCTTCCAGTGTGTGAATGCGCAAAGCCGCCGCCTGCTTGCCGCGCTTGTCCCCGCCTGCGGCCTCGCCTGCGGCCAGCGCCAGCATCAAGCGCTCTGCAAAGTCGAGGTGGGCATGCTCGCTGTAAAAATCTGCCGTGGCCACCACCACCTGCGGACCGGCCAGCATATTGCCTGCCACTGAAAAACCATCGCCGGCGGTGTGACCGCACCAGTCAATGCATGCAGCGCCGGTGTAAGCGGCCGAACGATTGGCCTTGTCGATCATGTGCAGTTGCCGGTGCGCACGCCCTTCGTCGGCCGCCACCAAAACGCTGATGATTTCTGACGGTGGCTGGCCTGCTGCCATGCCGGCAAAGGCGGGGTCTACAAAAAGCGGGTTCAGCAGCGCTTGCGTGGCCAGTGCGCCAATGTGGCTGCGGGCATGTGGGCACATGGCACCCACGGCAAAAAATTTACTCGCCACCGCGACGCCAAAGGCGCCTGAGGCATCACGGGCAATGATGGACCAGGTCATTCATTCACTTTCACTGCAGATCTACTGGAAAAACG
>CAMCNQ010000109.1 GCA_945875955.1 Limnohabitans sp. Rim8
GACGTGGCCGAGAGCTGGGACGGGGACGGCAGCGTGGACATGCGCCCGGACGACAGCGAATGGGGCGGCGACGCCGGGCCCCGGCAAAACAACGGCGAAGAAACCGCCGACGCCATCGATTTGGCCCGCAGCAGCGGCTCACTGACCGACTTCTTGCACCGCCAAGCCCTGTCGCTGCGCCTGTCAGAGATTGACCGGGCGGCACTGCGCTTTTTGATCGAGTCGCTCAACGACGACGGCTACCTGACCGAGCCCCTGCCCGAGTTGGCGGCCAGCTTGGCGGGCAGCGACGATTTTGAGCAACTCGACGAGTTGGTCCACCGTTTCACTGTGGCGCTGGGTTTGCTGCAGTCGCTCGAACCGGTGGGCGTGGGGGCGCGCGATTTGGCCGAATGCATGCGCATTCAAATCAAGGCCTGGCTGAAAGGCGCACCCGATGACGAGGTGGCGCAAGCCGCCTTGGCCGTTTGCGCCCAGCCCTTGGAGATGCTGGCCAAACGCGACTTCAAGCGCTTGGCCGTGCTGTGCCAGTTGGAAGAGTCGGTGATCAAGGCCGCCATTCCCTTCATTGCACGCCTGGAACCCAAGCCGGGCAGGCCTTTTGCCCAAGCCGAACAAAACATCATCATCCCCGACGTGTTGGTGGTCAACACCAGCAAGACCAGCACGCCCAAATTTCGCATCCAGCTCAACCCCGATGTGATGCCCAAGCTGCGCGTGCACGACATCTATGCCAATGCTTTGCGCGGCAGCAAAGGCGCATCGCATGCGGGCCTGCAGCAACGCCTGCAAGAAGCCCGCTGGTTCATCAAAAACATACAGCAGCGCTTTGACACCATCTTGCGCGTGTCCACCGCCATCGTGGAACGGCAAAAAAACTTCCTGACCCACGGTGCCTTGGCCATGCGCCCCTTGGTGCTGCGTGAGATTGCCGACGAGCTGGGCATGCACGAGTCCACCATCAGCCGCGTGACCACGGCCAAATACATGTCCACGCCCCAGGGCACTTTTGAGCTGAAGTACTTTTTCGGTTCGGGCTTGGGCACCGACAGCGGCAGCGCCGCCTCCAGCACGGCGGTGCGGGCCCTGATCAAGCAGTTTGTGGCGGCTGAAAAACCGGCCAAGCCTTTGTCGGACAACCAACTGTCCGAAATGCTCAAGGAGCAAGGCATAGACTGCGCCCGCCGCACGGTGGCGAAATACCGTGAAGCGCTGAAAATAGCGCCCGCCAACCTGCGCAAAACCCTTTGAGAAGATTGTTCCTGTGAATTCATTGAACCTGTTCATGCCTTGCGCCGCCGGTGTCGAGGGCTTTTTGGCCGACGAGGTGCACACCATCACCGGCCTGACAGGCCACGACCTGATGACCGGGCGCGGCGGCGTGATGGCCCGCGCCTCCTGGCGCGACGCCCTGCGCATCAACTTGCACAGCCGCCTGACCCAGCGCGTGCTGGTGCAACTGTCGGTGACCGACTACCGCAACGAAAACGACCTTTACAAAGCCGCCAGCGAGGTGGCCTGGGAAATCTGGTTCACCCCCAAACAAAGCTTCAAAATCGACATCACCGCACAGCACAGCCCGCTGACCAGTTTGAATTTTGCCGCCCTCAAAATCAAAGACGCCGTGGCCGACCGTTTTCGCGCCAAGCGTGGCGAGCGCCCCAATGTGGACACCACCTGGCCCGATGTGCGCATCTACGCCCACGTCACGCCCGAAACCCTGACGCTTTACATCGACACCTCGGGCGAGCCCTTGTTCAAACGCGGCTGGCGCACCGACAAGGGCGACGCCCCGCTGAAAGAAACCCTGGCAGCGGCCATGCTGGCGGCCAGTGGCTGGGATGCCAGCGTGCCCCTGTACGACCCCTGCTGCGGCAGCGGCACCATTCCCATAGAGGCGGCGCAAATCGCCTGTGGCATTGCCCCAGGTCTGCAGCGGCACTTTGGTTTTGAAAAACTGCTGCCTTTTCAGAACCACGTCTGGCAAGGCTTGGTCGAAGAAGCCCGCGATTTGGAACACGAACCCACCGCGCCGATTTTTGGCAGCGATGTGGCTTTTCGCATGGTCGACTTTTCCGAGCGCAATGCCGAACGCGCGGGCGTGTCCGGCGTGATCGAGTTCAGAGGCGGCGATGCGCTGCAACGCATGCCGCCCAGCGAGACACCCGGTGTGATGCTGCTCAACCCGCCTTATGGCGAACGGATTGCCGCAGCCGGTGTGGCCGGGCGTGGCCGCGAGGACTTTCAGCCCGGGGCCTTGGCCGATGCCCGCGCCAGCAACCGGGACGCGCCAACCAGCCACCACCGCGAAACCGCCCAGACCGACGACGGCGGTGACTTCTTTGCCCAACTGGCCAGCCACTGGAAAAAGAACTACGCCGGCTGGAGCGCCTGGATGCTCACGCCCGACTTGAAACTGCCCGGCAAAATGCGCCTGAAAGAATCGCGCCGCGTGCCCATGTGGAACGGCCCCATCGAATGCCGCTTGTTCCGTTTTGACATGGTCAAAGGCAGCTTGAAGCGCATGCCAACAGAGGCCTCTGCGGACAAGCCGGGGGCAGCCGACACGCCTTTGCCATGAGCGCAGCCCCAGATGCGCCAACCCCGGTGCGGCGCGTGCTGGACACCAACATCGTGCTCGACCTGTGGGTGTTTGACGAACCCCGGGCAGAGCCGCTGCGCGTGAGCTTAGAGACCGGGAGCACACACTGGCTCGCCACGTTGGCCATGCGCGAAGAGCTGGTGCGCGTGCTGACCTACCCGCAAATCGTCAAGCGCTTGACTGCCCGTGCGCTGCCTGCGGACACCGTGTTGGCCCACTTCGACCGGCACGCCCAGCTGCACCCGGCTGCATCAAAAGCGCCTTACGCCTGCAAAGATGCCGACGACCAAAAGTTCATTGACCTGGCCGTCCAGCATACCGCCGCCTTGCACAGCAAAGACGCGCAGGTGATGTGCATGAAAAAACGCCTGGAGCGCTGTGGCGTGACCATGAACCCCCCATATCCCCGACGGTCGCCATGCATGCGGCCTGATTTTTAAGAAGCACACCATGAACACGACCGCTGGCTTGGAAGCCGAAGACTTTGACACCCTGGAAAACATCCTTGACGACCTGCGCGAGCGCTTTGAGGAAACCCCGCAATGGGAGTTTTGCGAGGGTTTTTTAGCGGCCATGGTGTGCTGCCGCCGCCCCTTGGGCGAGGACGAGTGGCTGTCCATGCTTTTGGGCATTGACCCGCAGGAGGAAGAAGGCGGCAGCTTTGCCGATGACGCCCAGCGCCAGCAGTTCATGGCTTTGTGGCAGCGCCGCTTTGACGAAATCAAGCTGTCGCTGGACACCCCGGTGGAGGCATTGGATGACGACAAGGCCTACGCGCCCGAGGTGATGGACGTGCGCGGGGCCATTGACTCGTTGCCGCCCGAGGAACGCGAAGAAATCGACGTCAGTGAAATTCCCTCTTTTGCCCAAGTTTGGGCGCTGGGCTTCATGTTTGCGGTGGAGAACTGGCCCGAAGAATGGGCGGCCCCCAAAGACAAAGAAGCGGCCAAGTGGCACGACCTGTCGCTGCAAGCCGTGGTGGCCTTGACCGAAGACGACACCGATGTGCCCACCTTGTCGGCCCTGTCCGAAGACGGCCCGAAAAGCGTGAGTGAAAACCGCCTGAATGCCTATGGCGAAGCCCTGTGGGCCGTGTACGACCTGCGGGAAATTTGGCGCAACATCGGCCCCCGCGTGGCGCAGGTGGTCAAGGGCAGCAAGCCCGGTCGCAACGATGCCTGCGCATGTGGCAGCGGCAAAAAATTCAAGAAGTGCTGCGGCGCTTAAAAACCACTACAACCAAGGTCAACATTCACGGGCAGCAACACCCGGCAGCAACCCGGGCATCGGCCACAGGCATGCCCCGCTGCTTCAGACCATGAACTCGGCCAGCGCTTGGCTGGTGGCTTGGGGCAACTCTTCGGGGATGAAATGCCCCGAGGCCATCACCTGGCCACTGACTTGGCCTGCGCACTGGGCCTGCCACAGCGCCACCGGCTTGAACATGCGGTTGACAACGCCGCGCTCACCCCACAGCACCAAGGTGTCGCAAGCGATTTTGACGCCTTGCGCGCGAGCTTCTCGGTCGTGTTGCAAGTCAATGCCTGCGCTGGCGCGGTAGTCTTCGGCCGCGCTGTGTATGGCCGCAGACCAGCCCTTGTCGTTCAGACTGGGGTTGCAAAAACAACGCTCGTATTCAGCCAAGGCTTGGGGCTCGATGTAGCCCAGCCCTTGGCTGCCCCAACCGCCCAATTTGGCGTGCAAATAGGCTTGCGGGTTGCCGCCAATCATGAACTCGGGCAGGGGTGCGGCTTGGGTCAGGTGAAACCAGTGGTAATAGGCCTGGGCAAAGGCGAAATAGGGCTGGTCCACCGGCCCTGCAGGCTCGGGCGTTTTGCCCCAATGGCCGCTGTACATGTCCAGCGTGGGCGCAATGTCGATCACACACAGGCGGCGCACGCGTGGCCCATGGTCCAGCGCCAAGCGGTGCGCCACGCGCCCGCCCCGGTCATGGCCGCACAAGAAAAAATCGTCCACACCCAAGGCGTCCAGCAGGCCCACCACCTCTTGAGCCATGGCGCGTTTGCTGTAGTGCAGGTGCTGTGCATCGCCCACCACGTGTGAAGAGTCACCATAGCCGCGCAGGTCGGGCAGCAGCAGCCGGTAACGGCCCCGCAGCGCTTGCGCCACGCGTTGCCACATCACATGGGTTTGCGGAAAACCATGCAACAACACCAGCACAGGCAAATGGGCCTGCGCGCCCCAATCGGCAGACTGCCGAAAGGCCACCGGCAAACCCGCCACCGGCCGGGTGTGCCGATCAAAGCCGTCAAACCAGGCCATCAGTCCACCTTGGCACCAGAGGCCTTGACAACAGCGGCCCACTTTTGGTGTTCGTTGGCAATGAACTCCACAAATTGCTCTGGCGTGTTGCCACTGGGAATGGCCCCCAGGCCCGCCAGGCGCTCTTTCATGGCGGGAGAGGCCAAGGACTTGGCCACTTCGACCTGAATGCGCTTGACCACATCGGGCGGCGTGCCTGCGGGCGCCAACAGGCCAAACCAGCTGCTGGCTTCAAAGCCTTTGAGCCCGGCGGCTTCTTCCACCGTGGGCATCTCGGGCAGGGCGGCAGAGCGCTGACTGCTGGTCACGGCCAGGGCCTTGAGCTTGCCCGATTTGATGAGTTGCATGGCCGAGGGCAGATTGTCAAACATCACGTCCATGCTGCCACCGGCCAAGTCCAACAAGGCAGGGCCCGAACCCCTGTAGGGGATGTGGGTCATGAAGATGTTGGTTTGCGACTTGAACAATTCGCCTGCCATGTGGATGGAGGTCCCATTGCCACTGGAAGCCATGTTCAGTTTGCCGGGGTTGGCCTTGGCGTAGGCGATGAAATCTTTGACGGTGTTGATCTTGGCCGCAGCGGCCTTTTCGGCGTTGACCACCATCACATTGGGCACGCCTGCGACCAAGGTGATGGGCGCAAAGTCCTTGAAGGGGTCATAGGGCAGTTTGTTGTACAGGGCGCGGTTGATGCCGTGCGTGCCCACCGTGCCCATCAGCAAGGTGTAACCATCGCCAGGCGACTTGGCCACTTGCTCGGCCCCGATGTTGCCGCCTGCACCGCCCTTGTTTTCGATCACAAACTGCTGGTTAAAGGCCTTGCTCAAATCGGGGGCGATGGCGCGGGCCAAGATGTCGGTGGTGCCCCCGGGCGTGAAAGGCACCACGATTTTGACCGGCTTGCTGGGCCAGGCGGTTTGGGCCCAAGCGGCAGGCACACTGGCCAGGCAAAGCGCTGCGGCCATGCCCAAGACAGTGCGACGGGGAAAGTGGCGTGAAAACAAGGCCATGTGTGTCTCCTTTTGAATGTAAAACATGATGCCACGCGCACCATCGGGCCCTGTCACGCAGGCGATGAAACGGCCTCGATTTAAGGGTTTTCACCGGACAAAAGCGCTTGCAAAGCGGGTTTTTGCACCTTGCCCAAAGCACTTTTGGGCAGGCTGGGAAGCCAGACCACGCGGCGCGGCCATTTGAATCGGGCAATCTGGCTTTGCAGATGGCGCATCACCGCTTCTTCTTGCAGGCCCTGCCCCGCTGCATCTGGGCTGCGCACCAGCACGGCCACGGGCACCTCGCCCCAGCGCTCGTTGGGCAGGCCGATCACGGCGCACTCGGCCACCCCTGCCAGGGTTGCCAGCAGGTTTTCAATTTCGGCCGGGTAAATGTTTTCCCCGCCCGAGATGATCATGTCTTTGCTGCGGCCCACGATGCGCATGCACGCATCGGGGTCTTGCTGGCCCAGATCGCCTGTGCCAAACCAGCCGTCTTGCAGGCCCACGCCCGCCGCGCCATCGGCCTGCCAATAGCCGCGCATCACATTGGGGGCGCGCAGCCACACTTCGCCGGTTTGCCCCTGGGCCACGTCTTGGCCTTGTGCATCGCGCAAAGCCACCTGCGCCTCGGGTTGCGGCCAGCCAGCGCAGCCCACTTTGTCCATTGCCCGATCCAGTGGCAGCACGATGGACACGGGCCCGGTTTCGGTGGTGCCGTAAATCTGCCCCACCGGGATGCCGCGATTGTGAAAGGCCTGCAAATAGGCATGGGGAATGGTGGACGAGCCGGTCATCACGCCGCGCAAAGACGCCAATGGGGCCGTGGGCCAGTCCGGGTGATCGAGCACCGCGCGCAAAGTGGCGGGCACCAGCAAAGACAGGCTCACTTGGCTGCTTTGCACCTCGCCAAGCCAGGCCCCCGCATCGAAGCGGGCGTGCAAGACCACCGGCACACCGGCCAGCAAGGCGGGCAAGGTTTGTATGCACAAGCCGCCCACATGGAACAGGGGCAAGGTGGACAAAACGCTGTCGCCCGCCACAAAGCCATGCGCGGCCTGGCTTGCCCGCGCATTGGCCAGCAAGTTGTTTTGGGTGTGCAGCGCGCCTTTGGGTTGGCCCGAAGTGCCCGAGGTGTAGACCCACAACACCGGTGCCTCACCCGTCACCTGCGGCAAGGGCCAACCTCGGGGGGCTGGGGTTTCAACCAAGGCATGGGCGTGCGTGCAGGCTTGCTCTGGCCTTTGCAAATGCGCCACCACCGGGGCATGAAGACTGTCATGCACCAGCAAACGCGGCTGGGCATCGGCCAGCATGTGCTGCAACTCGGGCAGGGCCAGGCGGTAATTGAGGGGCATGAACACCGCGCCCAAGCGCGCGCAAGCGAACAGGGTGACCAGTTGCAGCTCGTGGTTCAGGCCCAGCCATGCCAGACGGTCGCCCGGCTGCACCTGCCAGCGCGCTTGCAAATGGGCGGTGACGCGTTCCACACGAGACCAAAACTGCGCCGCGTCATAGGCCAGCGCTTGCTCGGGCTGGCGCTCGTCGCCGCGAAACGTGATGGCCCGCTGCGCCCCGTGTTGCTCTGCGCGTTGCGCCATGCAAGCGGCCAGCGGGCTGCTTTCTGGGGCGGGGCTCATTCGTCTTTTTCACCGGGCTCGTAAAGGGCTTCGCGGCCAAGGCGGTCCAGACACAACTCGGCGGTCCAGGGCAGCATGAGCGAGCCACATCGCGCATCGCGGTACAGCCGCTCCAGTGGCAAAGACTTCAACATCGACTGCCCACCACAGGTGCGTATCGCCAAGCGCGCGATGTCTTGGGCGTTTTCCATGATGGTGTACTGCGTGGCATAGGCCCGCAGGCGGGCAGACTTGCTGGGGTCCACTTTGGCGTCGCTGATGGCGCGCAAAAACAGGTTTCGGGTTTGCTCCAGCTTGATGAACATTTCGGCCACCGCGATTTGCTTGGTGGCAAACTGCCGGCGCTTGACCGGCCCAGTGCCTGCGATTTCACCGCGCAAATAGGCCACGGTGAAGTCGTAAGCGGCTTGCGCAATGCCCATGTAGGTGGGCGACAAGGTCATGAACATGTGCGGCCAGCGGCTGGCCGCTTGAAAGTACAGGCCTTGCGGCATCAATGCCGCCTCGTCGGGCACAAACACGTCTTGGAAAATCAGGTTGCGCGAGACCGTGGCGCGCATGCCCAAGGGGTCCCAGTCGCCTTGCACCGTGAGGCCTTGGGCGGTGCGCGGCACGGCCAAATAAAGGGTGTCGCGGCGCGACAAATCGGTGCCGGGTTTTTTCTCGGTGCACAGCACACCAAAAAAATCAGCCGCATCCGACAGCGATGCAAAAATCTTCTTGCCATTGACGATCCAGCCCCCCGGGGCCTTGACCGCGATGGTGCCAAAGGGCTGCGCCCCCGAGGCCGCCGCGCCGCCTTCGGAAAAGGGCTGGGCATAAATGGCCCCGTCTTTCACCACGCGTGAAAAATGCAGGGCCTGGTGCGATTGGTGAATGCGCCGCTGCTCGGGCGTCATCTCCAGGTCTTCCGACAACAAGCCGCTCCACAACATGGTGCACACGTGCATGTTGAAGGTCAGTGCCGTGGCACCGCAATAGCGCCCGATCTCGGCCGAGACCATGGCGTAAGTGGCGTAGTCGGCCCCGTGGCCGCCGTGTGCCTCGGGCACGCACAGGCTGAGCAAACCGGCCTCGCGCATGTCCTCGTAATTGGCAAAGGGAAACTGCGCGTCGCGGTCAAGCTGCGCCGCACGCGGCGCAAATTTGTCGCGCCCCAATTGCCGCGCCAAGGCCATCAGGCCTTGCTGCTTGTCGCTCAGCGCAAAGTCATCGCCGCAGATCGGCATGGTGGAGTCGAGGCGTTCGGTCATGGTGCTTTCAAGCGGTTGAGTAACAGGTCCATGGCCCGGTTGAAGGCCTCGGGTTGTTCGTCATGCAAAAGGTGCCCTGCGCCTGCCAAACAAGCGTAATGGGCCTTGGGTATTTTTTCGGCCATGCGCGACATGACGGCCGCAGGCGCTGTGCTGTCGTGCTCGCCCGCCAAACACAGCACAGGCACGCTGATGGTGGGCAAGGCCGCGCGCTGCTCAAAGCGAACCAGGGCGTGCAAGGCGGCGCGGTAAGTGTCTGGTGGAACTGCCGCCATGCTTTGGCGTGCACGCGCCAAAACGCTGGCCTGGCCTGCGGGCGACAGCAGGCTGGGAATCAAGCGCTCGGCGATCTCGGCCATGCCTTGACCACGCGCCAGCGGCTCCAAGCGCTGGGCCAAAAAGCGCTGCTGAAACTCGCCATCGGGCTGGCCAAAGGCCGGGCTGCTGGCCGCCAGCAACAAGCCCATGAGGCGCTTGGGCGCTTGCGTCCAGGCTTGCAAGGCCACCATGGCCCCCATGCTGTGGCCCACCAACACGGCTTGCTTGACCTTGGCCGCATCGAGCATGCGCAACAAGGCCTGCGCCAGCTGCTCAAAGTCATAGGGCTGGCACATGGCGCTTTCGCCATAGCCTGGCATGTCCCAGGCCAGGCTGCGCCAGCCACTCTGGGCCACGTGCGCTTGCTGAAGGGCCCAGGTTGCACGCCCGCCCCCAATGCCATGCAAGAACACCACCGCCTCTTGGGCGTCGGCAGGGCCTTGGTCGTGCCACGCGGGCACAGGGCTGGCCATGCTCATGCTTTTTC
>CAMCNQ010000110.1 GCA_945875955.1 Limnohabitans sp. Rim8
GGGTGGTTCCATCCGGATTGCTTCGTGCAGGGACCCAAGCAAACGAGGTAAACAGTGCCTTTGCCGCGGCAAATTCAGACACCTTGAACGGCAGACTTCAATTTGAAAAATTGACTTTTACACACAGTTGATACCCTGTGCCCCAAACCGATTTGATGGCGGGCTCTTCATCTTCAAGTTGAATGCTTTTGAATTTTTTTCGCAGCCTTGACACCAGCTCTTTCAGTGCGCGTTTGCTCATCCATTCGTCGGCATCGAATTTTGCAAATAAATCGAACATCGCGTCCCATTCCACGATGTGGTCTTTGGCTTGAATCAAGGCCAGCAAAATCATTTTTTCCTTGCTGGTCAAGCGCAACTTTTTTGTTTGATCCGGCCCCAGCAAGATGCGGTCTCGCAAACTCAGCGTCCATTCGTTGATGGCGGGCGTTTGCCGAATGCGTCGGCCCAGGCTGCGCAAAACAAGCACCAATTCATCGGGTACCACCGGCTTGCTCAGGTAGATGTCTGCGCCGCCCTCTTTGTAGCCGGCAATGCGGTCGTTCACTGCGACACGCGCGGTCATGATCACAATGCCGGTTTCGGGCATGGCCAGTCGAATTCTGCGGCACAGACTCAAGCCATTTTCACCGGGCAGGTTCAAATCAATCAGGTACAAATCAATAACCATGCGGGCATTCATTGTCAGACGCCCCGCTGGTTTTCAATGCACCCGACAAGCTGACCTTTGAAAGGAACCTAGCTGATAGCCCGCCTGATGGATATGGCCATGGTGGAAGTCTCTCGCGTGTGCTGGTGCTGGTTTATGTGCTGCGTGAACCCAACGAGGTGCGGGTCATGTCGCTGCGCCGCGCATCGAAACAGGAAAGGACGCTGTAAGCCCAAAACACCCACTAAGCCCAAAGCGACCAATTGGGAGCGGGTCAAGCGCGAAGCCGCCCAAGATGCGCCGATGGCCCACACCGCCACTCATGGCCCCTATGACCCCTATGACCCCAAAGATGCCGCCGCCGTGGCTTCCTATTGGCAACAGGCCAGCATCAAGCGAGGCCGGGGCAGGCCCGCCGCCGCCTTGAAGCGGCCTACCCTGAACATGCGGGTAGACGCCGATGTGCTGGAAGCCTTCAAGGCCACCGGGCAAGGCTGGCCAACCCGCGTCAATGCTGCGCTGCGTGAGGCTGTGGCGCACGGGCTGAACAAGGTGTGAGTTTCGCCACCGAGCAGCGCAAAGGGCTGGCATTGTTTGCCGCTTGAAAACACCACCAACCAGGGAGAACAACCGCCATGACCGCACTGAATCTGCGCCGCGCCTGTAGGTCAAAGTGATGGTCACGAAGCTCTGTACCCGTGGCTACACAGTGGCTATGCGGCGACAGCCAAGAAAAAGGCCAACCCGTGAAGGCTGGCCTTGATTCGCTTGGAACCCGCATGGTTGCTGGGTTTCCAAAGATGGTGACCGGGGCCGGACTCGAACCGGCACGCCTTGCGGCGGGGGATTTTGAGTCCTTGAAATTGTCCGTCAACACATGTCCTTACAAGTCAATTCAACCTAAACCCGTCGGTTGGGCACGGCCGAGGGGCTGACGAAGCAGATCTCTGGCTAGGCGCGAGTGCCACCCGGACTGCCTGTCCGGGGGGTGCGAGCAACAACGCCAGAGGCCTGAAGCGGCAGACCTGCGGCCGTGCAGCGCTTGACCCATGAGGTCAAGACCGTTGTGGGCGCAAGTGTTTGATTCATCAAGTGTTTAAAGCGCAAGCAAGCGGCCAACTGCCGGGTTAAGGTTCAAAGACGTAGCCGTCAATGGTGGTCATTAAACGCCGAATGCAGTTGGAAGAATGTTGGAACAAAAAAACCAAATCTTCACACCTTTGAAAAGCTTTACAGGACGCGAAAAAAGGCCCGTTGTGCTGTACTTCAGCAGTACGTGGCATGGAGCCCATCGCACACCTGCATTCGGAGGGATGATGCCCCTTACCCCTTCTGGGCTGCTTCGCAGTGCTACAGGGGCACCGTGCGGATGGTCTTGAGAATTGGCAAAAAAAGATGGGTGAAAAACGGTTTTGCAGATGGAAGTTCCCCAGTCAAAGTGCAAGCCACTTAGCGCCTCAATTAATGGCGTTCAAGCGTATCTTTGGGAAGTTTTGAAATCAACTGTGACAGTCGATCCATGGCAGATCGGTACACAGCACTGTCCTCACGCTTATCGACAGCCATCACCATCACCATCAAAATATCGTCCTGCACGCCATACACCAAGCGGTAACCTTGTTTGCGCAATTTGATCTTATAGTGACCTGCCAGTGCCCCATGCAACTCACCACCGGGCACATGCGGATTGTCCAGGCGTTTTTTCAGCAGTTTTCGAAGTACCTCTTTGACAGACCCGTCCAGTGCCTGCCATTCATCCCATGCACTGGGAACAAACTGCAGCCGATATTTGTACTTTGCGGGCTTCTCAGATGGCATCGATGTCAACATCAATGGCCCGTGAACGTTCGCCCATGCGTGACAAAACGGTGCGGTGCAGATCCTGGTCTGACAGCTCTTCAAGCAGGGCTTCAAAGAGTGCGGGTTCGATCATGTAAAACGCGGCCTTGTTGTGGTTCAACACGGCCACAGGTTTACTTTTGGCATCGCGCAGCACTGCAGCCGGATTCTTTTTAAATTCGGACATGCTGATCGTGACATCAGAGTAGATAGCTTCCATAAAATTGGCTCCAAATTGAGAGCCAATTATAGAGCTAAGATTAAAATCTCAGATGCTGCTTTGATCGAACATGTCGACGCCGATTCAATATTGACAACCTTCGGGCACTCTTGCCTTTCTGAAGCACTAGGGTTGATAGAGCCGCTCAGTCCAACATGTCATTCATTGGCACATGCGAGCCGACCACCCCTATCTGTCGCAGCAATTAAAATTCTGTACAAGTGCTGACCAGATTTGCAAACCTACGCAACATTTTCAAAATTTATACATCCCCGGGGGCAGCGTCCTTAAAGACAAGTGGGGTAGTTGCGTTTGGCCCAAAGAGGAACCGAACGAGCAAATTACAGTGCAAAGGCAGACAAGAGTCTTTGTTTGAATTTGGGGGGATGGGGGTAAGGTGGGGCCTGAATGGGCTGGAAATTTGGAGTGCCGGTGCCCAACCATTTCATTTACGCAACGAGCATAAGGGCTGTCTGATTCGAGAGACCGCAAAACCAAGGTCCAGAAAATACATGGTGCCTGACAAGAAAAAAGGCCAACCCGTGAAGGTCGGCCTTGATTCGCTTGGAACCCGCATGCTTGCTGGGTTTCCAGAGATGGTGCCCGGGGCCGGACTCGAACCGGCACGCCTTGCGGCGGGGGATTTTGAGTCCCCTGAGTCTACCAATTTCACCACCCGGGCGGGTAACTTGTGAAGAGGCAAATTATGGCACATTATTTTGGCTTTTTGACAGCGGCTTGAACAACTGATGGGCAAAAAGTGGGGTGCCTGGCCTTGGGTGGTGGGGGTGTGGCTGCTTGTGCCCCTGCTTGTGCGTTTGGCCTAGGGCAGCGGGCGAGGGGCTTTGGGGCTTGGTCGCTGTCACCTCAGCAGCAGGCGTTTTTGCACAGCCTGATTTAATGATCCTCAGTGGGTTCATGCCATGACTTCTGGTGTGCCTGCTTTATTTATTCAGCGGATCAGCCCATGAAAACCCAACTCCAAGGTCAAGTCGCGTGGATCACCGGCGGGGGCAGCGGCATTGGTTTGGCGGGGGCCATGGCACTGGTCAAGGCCGGGGTGCATGTGGTGATTTCTGGGCGCACGGCCCACACCAACGACAGTGCTTTGGCCGCCTTGCAGGAACAGGGCTCTGCGCAAGCGATCTTGCTGGATGTGGCCGACAAACACGCCGTCAAGGCCGCAGCCGAGCTGATCGTCCAAACCCATGGGCGCATCGATCTCTTGGTCAACAGCGCGGGCACCAATGCCACGGCCCGCAATTTTGACGTGGTCACGGCCGAGGCTTGGGACGATGTGGTCAACATCAACTTGAACGGCCTGTTTTACGCCGTGCATGCGGTCTTGCCCGTCATGCGTCAACAGCAAGGCGGTTTGATCATCAACGTGTCTTCCTGGGCCGGTTTGTACGCCTCCAAGCTGACCGGGCCTGCTTACAACGCCACCAAGCGTGCTGTGTTGGCGCTGACCGAGTCCATCAACATGGAAGAATGCCTGAACGGCATTCGCGCCACTTCTTTGTTGCCTGGTGAGGTGGCCACGCCGATTTTGGACAAACGCCCCGTGCCGCCTTCTGACGAACAGCGCGCGCGCATGGTGCAAGCCGAAGACATGGGCGAAGCCATTTTGTTTGTGGCCCAGATGCCTGCGCGCGCCTGCATCAACGAGTTGATCATCTCCCCCACCTTCAACCGCTTTTACACCGGCGGCTTAGAGACACCCCCAAAGCGCTGAACGCTGTTCACCCATCCCAGCCTGACAGCCCTGCCCCTTTTCGATGAGTCAAATTTTCAGCGACAGCGCGCGCCACCGCCGCATCGGCATTGCCCTGGTCACCATCACCACCTTGATGTTTGCCGTGCTCGACGCCTCGGCCAAATGGTTGGTGGTCAGCCTGCCGGTGCTGCAGGTGGTGTGGGTGCGGTTTTTCATGCACAGCGTTTTTTCCATCGTGGTCTTTGCGCCCTCGGTCAGGGGCGATTTGCTGCGCTGGCGTCACCCGCGCTTGCAACTGCTGCGCGGCCTGATGCTGGCCAGCATGACGGGGCTGAACTTCTGGGCTTTGCAGTATTTGCAACTGGCCGAGACCGGGGCCATGCAGTTTTCTGTGCCGATCATGATTGCGCTGTTTTCTGCGTGGTGGTTGGGCGAGCGACTTGATGCCAAGCGTTGGCTGGCCATTTTCTCGGGTTTTGTGGGGGTTTTGATCATCATTCGGCCGGGCAGCCAAAGCTTTCACCCGGCCATTTTGTTGACCGCGCTCAATGCGTTCATATATGCCCTGTTCAACATGATGACGCGTTACCTGGTCCGCACCGAACACCCGGCCACGACCCAGCTGACCTCTGCTGTGGTGGCCACTTTGGTTTTGACACCATTTGCCTTGCTGCAGTGGAAAATGCCGGCCACCCAATTGGAGTGGGTCATCATGGCCTTGGCGGGTTTGTCTGGCGGCATTGGGCATTATTTTGTAGCACTGGCCCACCGTTATGCCAGTGCGGCGGTGCTCGGTCCGTTTTTGTACCAGCAAATCATTTACATGACGGTATTGGGTTGGCTGGTGTTCGGCCAAGTGCCGGACCCGTCTGTGGTGTTGGGCGCCACGGTGGTGGTGTGCAGTGGTCTTTACCTGCTTTGGCGAGAATTTCAGCGCCCAGACCCGCCAAGCGCTTCGGCATAATTTCAGCGTCTTATTCTGTGGCACAGTGTGAAAATGATTTATCCAACCCTTGAAGATGCGATTGGCAAAACCCCTTTGGTGGCTTTGCAACGCTTGGGCGCTGCCGATTGCGCGGCAAGGCAAAATGTGATTTTGGGCAAGCTCGAGGGCAACAACCCCGCAGGCTCGGTGAAAGACCGGCCTGCTTTGTCCATGATCCGGCGCGCTGAGGAGCGCGGCGAAATCAAGCCTGGCGATACCCTGATTGAGGCCACTTCAGGCAATACCGGCATTGCCCTGGCCATGGCTGCGGCCATTCGGGGTTACCGCATGGTGCTGATCATGCCGGAGGACTTGTCGATCGAACGCGCCCAGACCATGAAGGCTTTTGGTGCCGAGTTGATCCTCACGCCCAAGAGCGGCGGCATGGAGTACGCCCGCGACCTGGCCGACAACATGGCCGCGCAAGGCAAGGGACGCATCCTGGACCAGTTCGCCAATGCCGACAACCCGCGTATCCACTATGAGACCACCGGCCCAGAAATTTGGGCGCAGACCGGCGGCCAAGTCACCCACTTTGTCAGTGCCATGGGCACCACCGGCACCATCACCGGTGTGTCGCGTTTTTTGAAAGAAAAAAACCCGGCGATCCGCATCATTGGGGCGCAACCCACCGAAGGCTCTCGCATCCCGGGCATTCGCAAGTGGCCGCAAGCCTATCTGCCGAAAATTTACGACCCCAGTCATGTGGATGAAATCGTTTATGTGAGCCAAAACGAGGCCGAGGAAAGCTGCCGCCAGATGGCGCAGACCGAAGGCATCTTTGCCGGCATCTCGGCGGCTGGTGCGTGCTGGGTGGCCCAGCAAGTGGCCAAAACGGCGCAAAACGCCACCATCGTGTTCATTGTGTGCGATCGCGGTGACCGTTATTTGTCGACCGGCGTTTTCCCTGCCTGAACTTTGGAGACCCCATGGCTGAATTTCGATTTTGTCCGCAATGTGCCACGCCCTTGGCCTGGCTTTCGCAAATGGAAGACGGGGGCGAGACCCTGCGCCTGCGTTGCACCGCCTGTGATTTCACGCACTGGAACAACCCCACGCCCGTGTTGGCGGGCATCGTGCAAGTGGGGGATCAGATTTTGTTGGCCCGCAATGCGGCCTGGCCAGGACGCCGGTTTGCGCTGATCACCGGCTTCATGGAGGCCGGTGAAACCCCCGAAGAGGGCATCACACGCGAGATCGCCGAAGAGACCAACCTCACGGTTTCCGCGCTCAAGCTGATCGGGGTGTACGACTTTCAGCGCATGAACCAGGTCATCATTGCTTACCACGCGGTGGCCGAAGGACAGGTGCGTTTGTCGCCCGAGTTGGCCGAGTACAAGATGTTCGATTTCAAAGACCTGATCTGCTGGCCCGCAGGCACGGGTTACGCCTTGGGCGACTGGCTGCGCAGCATTGGCATGGAGCCGAAGTTCATGTCCTGGGAAGAGCGTGCCGCCCAAAGCCAAGAACAAAGTCAGGAGACATGATGCAGGTCGACAAAGAAATCGACACCAGCGGCCTGAACTGCCCATTGCCCATTTTGAAGGCCAAGAAAGCGCTGAATGACATGGCCAGTGGTCAGGTGCTCAAGATCACCGCAACCGACCCGGGGGCTTGGCGTGATTTCGAGGCCTTTGCCCGGCAGACCGGACATGAGCTGGTCTTGCAAGAGAAGACCGGGTCGGCGTTTGTGTTTGGCCTCAAACGCCGCTGATCAGAGGCTCAAGCCTTTGAGGTAAGCGCGAAACGATTCGCCCACTTGGGGGTGCTGCAAAGCCAGCTCGACCGTGGCCTCCAAAAAGCCTTCTTTGCTGCCGCAGTCGTAGCGCTTGCCTTGGTACTGAAAAGCGTAAACCGCTTCGCGCTGCATCAAGCGGGCGATCGCGTCGGTCAGCTGTATCTCGCCGCCCACACCTGTGGGCTGGTTGCGAATTTCATCGAAAATGCCCGGCGTGAGGATGTAGCGACCCGCCACGCCCATGCGCGAAGGCGCTTTATCGGGGCTGGGTTTTTCCACAATTTGCTCTACCCGGATGAGCTGTTTGCCTGCGGGTTCACCTGCCACGATGCCATAGCGCTTGACCATTTCAAGGGGCACTTCTTGCACTGCCAAAATGGATCGGCCTTGCTGGGTGTGCGCGGCCACCATCTGGCTCAGCACCGATGGCCCACCTGGCATGCCCACCATCAAGTCGTCGGCCAGCAACACGGCAAAGGGTTCGTTGCCCACCATGGCCTCGGCACACAGCACCGCATGGCCCAAGCCCAGTGAGCGGGGCTGGCGCACGTAGGCGCAGACCATGTCGTCGGGTTGAACCGAGCGGACCAAAGCCAGCAACTCGTCTTTGTGCGCGGCTTCGAGTTCGTTTTCGAGTTCGTAAGCGGTGTCGAAATGGTCCTCAATGGCGCGTTTGCTGCGACCTGTGACAAAGATCATGTGGCGCACGCCTGCGCTGTAGGCTTCTTCCACCGCGTACTGGATCAGCGGCTTGTCCACGATCGGCAGCATTTCTTTGGGGGCGGCTTTGGTGGCCGGCAAAAAGCGCGTGCCCAGCCCTGCGACAGGAAAGACAGCTTTGCGGATGAGGTTGTGGCTCATGATTGGTTCCTTGTCCAAGCAGGCTTTCAGCCCAGGCGTTGCAGTTGCTGGTGGATTTTTTCCAAGGTGTCACCGAAGTCGGTCACGCGTTTTTTGGCTTCGTCGATCACGGCGGGGGGGGCTTTGGCCACAAAAGCCTCGTTGCCGAGCTTGGCATTGGCCTTGGTGATTTCGCCTTCCAGGCGGGTGATTTCTTTACTCAGGCGGATTTTCTCGGCCGCCACATCGACCTCGATGAACAGGCACATGCGCGTGCCGCCCACCATGGCCACCGGGGCCGATTGGGCAGCGGCTTGCCAGGCAGCTTCATCGTCAAAAATTTTGACTTCACTCAGTTTGGCCAGCGACTGCAAGACGGCGGCGTTGGCGCGCATGAACTCGGCATTGCCCAAAGCGAACAGCGGCATCTTGGTGGAGGCGGGCACATTCATCTCGCCGCGCAGATTGCGGCACGCGTCCACCAGCGATTTGAGTTGCGCCACGTTGGCTATCGCCTGCGCGTCGATCTTGTTCAGTTGTGCCTCGGGGTAGCGGGCCACGCTGACCGAGGGGCCTTGCAGACCGGCCACGGGCGCGACTTTTTGCCACAGCTCTTCGGTGATGAACGGGATGATGGGGTGCGCCAAACGCAAAATCGCTTCGAGTGTGCGGATCAAGGTGCGGCGGGTGGCGCGCTGCTGCGCGGCGTCGCCGGTTTGGATTTGCACCTTGGCAATTTCCAGGTACCAGTCGCAGTATTCGTTCCAGACGAATTCATAAATCGCGCTGGCCACGTTGTCCAAGCGGTATTCGGCAAAGCCTTTGGCGACTTCGGCCTCGGTTTGCTGCAGCACCGAGGCGATCCAGCGGTCGGCCTGGCTGAACTTCATGTATTGGTAAAACGGGCCTGCGGGAATGGCTTCGCCGTTCTCACCGGTGCGTGGTGGCGTGCATTCAGCCTTGGTGTGTTCTTTCAAGCCGCAGTCTTGGCCTTCGCAGTTCATCAGCACAAAGCGGGTGGCGTTCCAGAGTTTGTTGCAAAAGTTGCGGTAGCCCTCGCAGCGCTTGCTGTCGAAGTTGATGCTGCGGCCCAGGCTGGCCAGCGCGGCAAAGGTGAAGCGCAGCGCGTCTGCGCCATAGGCGGGAATGCCGTCGGGAAATTCTTTTTCGGTTTGCTTGCGCACCTTGGGCGCGGTCTCGGGCTTGCGCAAACCCTGGGTGCGTTTGTCGAGCAGAGGCTCCAAGGTGATGCCGTCGATCAGGTCCACCGGGTCCAGCACATTGCCTTCGGACTTGCTCATCTTCGTGCCTTGGGCGTCGAGCACCAGGCCGTGGATGTAGACGTGTTTGAATGGCACACGCCCGGTGAAGTGCGTGGTCATCATGATCATTCGGGCGACCCAGAAGAAGATGATGTCGTAGCCGGTGACCAGTACGCTGCTGGGCAGGTACAGGTCGTAGTCTGTGAGCGCGTTGGTGTCGGCACCGCTGGCTCCATCGTTGCCCCAACCCATGGTGCTGAAGGGGA
>CAMCNQ010000111.1 GCA_945875955.1 Limnohabitans sp. Rim8
GAGCGCCTTGAGAATGCGCAACGGCATCGAACCTGAGATAGATGCACGCGCCTTCAAAAATTTGAAAAAACTGAGAAAAACCGTCACCGACTATGACTTGGTGGTGGTCGACACCAGAGGACTGGCCGATGAATTGACCGAGGACGTCAGCAAAGAAAGTGACGTGGTTTTCTTGCCGACCGGCACTTCCATGGACGATCTTCGGCCCACCCTGGCCTTGGCCCGCAGACTGGCCAAGACCAGATCGGTGGGCAACAAACTGGTCATCGTGCTGTCCAAAACAGGCCGGTCTGAGCGCTTGCTGGAACAGGCCGAAGCCACCATTTCGGAAGCGGGTTTTGACATGCTCAACGCCGTATGGCCAGAGCGGGATGGTTTTCAGGCCGATTTGGATGTGGGCCGCGCCGGCAGCGAGTCCAGCAACCCGCACCTCAAGCAGGCGGCACTGGAAGTGGAACAGGCCATGATGAGCTTGGCCTTGGGTTAAGCAAGCTGCTGTTGGGTGTATGCATGGCCCAGCTCAGGCCGGTGAGGGCCTGGTGAACCCAGGCGCAGCGAAAGCCCGGCAGATTCTTTCCCAAAAGCCTGATCAGTCCTTCACAACCGTCACGCCTTTCCAGAAAGCCACATGGTTGTTGATTTGGCTGGCTTGGGGTTTGGCCGTAGGGTAAAACCATGCGGCGGCCTCGTTCACCGCGCCGTTGACTGCAACATCGTAGTAATGCGCAATGCCTTTCCAAGGGCAAGTGCTTTTTTTGTCCGAGGGTTTAAAAAACCGCATGTCCAAAGCGGCCATCGGAAAATAGTGGTTGCCTTCAACCACCACCGTGGCATCCGAATGGGCCAAAACCTCGTTGTTCCAAATTGCTTTCATGACGGACTCCTGTTGTGCAGAGGGTTTTAAGAGGCATGTGTTTTGCCGGGAATGTCAAACCAAAGCAAGCCAAACCAGCGCTCTGGGTCGGTCCAAACGGGGCCGGCTTGCAGGCCTTGAGACAAGGCCATTTGTTGAATGCTGTCGACCGTGAATTTGTAAGAATTCTCGGTGTGCAAGCTGTCACCCTCTTGCAAAACAAAGACCTGGTCGGCCAGCTTGACTTCCTGCTTTTTCAAACTCACCAAATGCATTTCTATGCGGTGCAAGGGGGCGTTGTAAAAAGCCCAGTGGGAGAATTGCTCAAGCACAAAGTTGGCCTTCAATTCCTTGTTTGCGCGCGCCAAAAGATTCAAATTAAAGGCGGCTGTGACCCCTTGTGCATCGTTGTAGGCCTGGTGGATGATGCCCGGCTGTTTCAATAAATCCACCCCCAACAGCAAGGCGCCTGCGGGCAAATGTGCCGCGCAATTGGCAAAAAATGCTTGCGCTTCTGGGGGAGAAAAATTGCCAATCGTGGAGCCAGGGAAAAAAGCAATTCGGCGCTTGGCCTCTGGCGCGGGAGCCGGCAGCAACCAATCTTTGGTGTAATCGGCCACGATGGTGGTGAGCTTGAGGTCAGGAAATTCCAGACTCAAATCGGCAACGGCCGCCTTCAAATGCGCGCCCGAAATGTCCATGGGCAAAAATGAAACGGGGGCATCCATCTCGCGCAGCAAATGGCGAACCTTGGTCAAGGATCCCGCCCCCAATTCAATCAACTCCGCATGCGGGCCCATGTGCTGCGCCATGTCGGCGGCATGGGCTTTCAAGATGGCAAGTTCGGTGCGGGTGGGGTAGTACTCGGGCAGATCGCAAATTTGATCGAACAGGGCCGAGCCCTTGGCGTCGTAAAAATACTTTGGAGAAATCTGCTTGTTGGTTTGCGACAAGGCCGTCAGCAAATCCTGCTCAAACTCAGATCGACTGGCGTCCATCATTTGCAATCCCTGGCCAAACGCAGGCCTGTGACTTGCCAACGGGCGGCGGGTGGAAAGAAGTTTCTGTAGGTTTTGCGCGCATGACCTTGTGGCGTTGCCCAACTGGAGCCGCGCAAGACCTGCTGGCCCACCATGAATTTGCCGTTGTATTCTCGGATCGCTCCATCCCAAGGTACGAAGCCCGGATAGGGCTCATAGGCAGAGCGCGTCCATTGCCAAGCTTGGCCCAGCATGTGCTGCATGTCCTGGTGGTCGAAGGCCAGTTCCCATTCAAACTCCGTGGGCAAACGCGCGCTCCGCCATTGGGCAAAGGCATCGGCTTCAAAGAAGTTCAAATGGGTGACGGCCTGATCAAGCTGCATTGGCAGGGGGCCATCGACGCCAAAAATCATCCAGTTTTCTGCGCCATTGGATTCAGTTTGGGGGGCCAACCAATAGGCGGGGGCCTGGCAGTCCTCGCGGCTCACCCAGGCCCAGCCTTCTGACAGCCACAGCGCCGGATTTTGATAGCCACCATCTTGGATGAATTCAAGGTATTCGCGGCAAGTGACCAATTGGTTGGAGATTTCAAACGCCTCCAACCAGCGTTTGTGACGTGGTCGTTCATTGTCAAAAGAAAAGTGCACAGCGCCATCGGCCTTGAGGCCGAACTCACACATGCTTGCTTCAAAGCGAACCCACTGAGATGGGGCCCTGCTGTCGTGCAAAGTGGGACGTGTGCCTAAGTTCAAACCACTCTTTGGCAGCATGGGGTTGCAAGAAAACAAATGCAAGGCATCGGTGACCAGCAATTCCTGGTGCTGCTGCTCATGGTGGATGCCCAGTTCAATCAAATGCTGGAGGTTTTTTGAAACCGGTTCTTCAACGCGTGACAAAAAACCCAAGAGGGCATGGGTCACATGCGCGCGGTAAGCCATGACCTCGTCCAGCGCGGGCCGGGTCAACAGGCCTCTTTGCGCCCGTGGCTGTCTGGGTCCCAGGCTTTCATAGTAGGAATTGAACAAATAATGGTATTGCGGATTGAAAAGGGTGTAACCAGGGCAATGGGGTTGCAGCACCACGGCCTCCCAAAACCATGTGCTGTGGCCCAAATGCCATTTGCTGGGGCTGGCATCGGGCATGGATTGAATGCATTGGTCTTCTGCCGACAAATGGGCAAGCAATGACTCGGTCCGAGACCGGGTTTGTTCAAACCAATGTGCCAATGTCCGGTTTTCTAAAATCAAAGTAATTGCTTTCGGTGGAATTGATAAACGGCGGGTATCCAGTGACTCCCGGCTTTGGCTTTATGGGGAGAACGGGTGAAAGCAGACAAGCACCTTCAAGCTGTGTCATTGGGGCGTGTGTTCAATCGAGGGGCTGCTTGGCTTGGTTGAATGGTCAATTTGTCCTGCAAGGTCTGGCCTCAGGGCAAGCATGACGCCAAAGTGACCTGAAGTTTGTGGCTTGAGAAAGCAGCGCCCATGTCCTTGCACATCCAATACGCCTTCGGTCTGAACCGGGCTTGGCCAGCACAGCGAAGTTGAAAAAAAACCCCTCAAGAGGGGTTTTTTCTATAGTTAAGAAGAATTACTTCTTCACGCAAGCCGCGTTCTTTTCATTTTCTTTCTTGGAGCAGTCGACTTTTTTGTCGTCCATTTTTCCGCCACCATGGCTGCCTGCGAAAGAGGGGGCAGACACCAACAAGAAAGCAGAAACGAGTGCTGTCATCACGATTTTCATGGATACACCTTGTGGAAATGAGGTTGTCGAAAAGATTGAAATAATGTGTCTTGACTTGCAGACATCAAAGCATCGTAGACACATTTTGAAAGCTCACACCGACCATGGACAAAACCCTTTCTGCTGGGTCAACTTTTACCCGCTCAGCCCGATTGGCTTGGGCGGAGGCCAGGGCGTTGACGGGCTTTGGCATGGTCGGCTTGACAGGCGTACTCATGCTGGCGACTTTGCCCGCGCTGTCGCAAGAACGCTTCTTGCCTGCAGCTTCGGCCGTGGTTTTGGCCTCTTCGGTGCACACCGCGGGTGGCCGCGACAGTTCACTGCGCGCGCTTGACCAAGCTTGGCGAGCAAAGCCGCAAGACTTGAGCCTGGCTTTGGCCTATGCCCGAGCCGTCTTCACATTGGGTTTGAACGAGGGTGATTTGCGTTGGTTTGGTTCGGCCAAGGCGGCCTTGAGCCCTTGGTGGCGGGCCACTGATTTGCCGGCCGATGGCTTGTTCATGCGCGGTTTGGTCAAGCAAGGTTTTCATGACTTTGATGGTGGTTTGCAAGACATCAACCAGGCCATTGCACTGGCCCCTGGGCGTGCCGAGTTCTGGTCGTGGCGCTTTTCCCTGCATTTGCTCAAAGCCGACATGGCCGCCGCTCGGCAAGATGCCGAAACAATCGCCCGGCTGTTCGGTCAACAAGAAGGGCGTATTTACAACGCCGTCTTGCTTTACCGCACGGGGCAAGCCTCAGATGCCGTCAAGCTGCTGAATCAATCCATTCGCTTGGCTGATTTTCAAGACGCCTCCTCACAAGTATGGTTAAGCTTTCATCTGGGCGAAGCCCTGCGCGCGGCCAACCAGCCTGAGCAGGCCATGGCCTTGTGGCGTCAGCGCTTGCAGGCCCATCCACAATCGCATTTGCTCAGGCTGTCGCTGGCCGAATTGCTCAACCAGCAGGGCCAATACCGAGAGGCCAAAGCCACAGCCACAGCCCATGCCGCCACAGGCACCAGCAACTTGACCGACGCCTTGCTGATGCAAGCCTTGTTGGCCAGTCGTGGTCTGAAAGCGCCAGACGAGGTGAGCCTGGCCGATCAAATAGCCGCTCGCCTGCAGTCGCAAGCCCTGCGCCAAGAGTCTCTCATTGAGCGGCCCAAACTCATTTACCAAATTGCCTATGGCCGCGACGTGGCCGCCGGGCTGGCTTTGTCCATCGACAACTGGCAACTGCAACAGGAACCACCTGATGCTTTGTTGTTTGCCCAAGCCGCGCTGTCTTTGAACCAAGCCCGAGTGGCCGAACCGGTGGTCAAGTGGGTGGAAGCGACAGGCTATACCGACCCCCAACTGGGTCCGCTCATTGCACAACTCAAAGCCCACCCGACCTGGTCCAGGGGCAGTCGATGATGGCCCGCACGTTGCGCCAGATGGCGCACCAATGCCTTTTCATGGGTTGGCTGCTGGGCGGTTTGTGGGGTGCCCATGGGGCTTTGGCGCACTCCAGCAGCAGCAGCTATTTGACGCTCAGCCAGCCACAGGACCAACTTGTTTTGCGTGCCGACATCCATCTGCGGGACCTGGACCTGATTTTCGACCTGGACACCAACCGCGACGGCCAAGTGACCTGGGGGGAGACCCAATCCAGAAGCGCTGAGCTGCGCACCTGGCTCGTTCAGGGACTGCAGCTGAAGGCCGCGGGCCAAGCCTGCAGCTTGGGCCAGGCCGACCTGCAAGCGAGTCAGCACGCCGACGGCACCTATCTGAGCGCCCAATGGACGCCCGACTGCCCGGGCGTGAAGGACCTGGACAGCGCCAATTTGACTTTGCGCTACGACCTGATTTTCCAGCGGGACAGCTTGCACCGTGGCCTGTTGAAGGTGGATTTTCCTGGCTTTCAAAGCAGCGTCTTGCTCAGCCCCGATCGGCCAGAGGCGCAAGTCAATCGCGCCGACAGCAGCCCCTGGCGGGTGTTTGGCCGCTACGTCATTGAGGGGGTCTGGCACATCTGGATCGGCATTGACCATATTGCCTTTTTGCTCAGCCTCTTGGTATTGGCGCCTTTGCTGCCATCACGCCAAAGGCTGACACAATGGCCAGCGGCCAAGTTGGCCAAACCGGTGATGCTGGATGTGCTGGCCGTGGTCACCGCTTTCACGCTGGCGCACTCCATCACGCTGGGTCTGACCATCACCGAATGGCTGACCCCGCCAGCCGACCTGATCGAGCCGGCCATTGCCTTGTCGGTGGTGTTGGCCGCTCTGAACAACCTGCTGGGTTTTAACTCGCTCAAACGCTGGCGTTTGGCTTTCGTGTTTGGCTTGGTGCATGGCTTTGGCTTTGCCAATGTGCTGCTCGACTTGGGTTTGCCCGCCAGCGCCTTGGTTGCGGCCTTGGGCGGATTCAACCTGGGTGTGGAACTGGGCCAATTGGCCATTGTGTTGGTGTTCTTGCCCCTGGCTTGGCTGCTGCGCCACACTGGCTTTTACCGCTGGGTGGTGGTGTTCGGTGGCTCCATGGCCGTGGTGGTGCTGGGTGTTTTCTGGACATTGCAGCGCACGGGGTTGTTGGGGTGAGGCGCCTAAACACCTGACAGCGAGCGGGCGGTTGGCCTAAAGTCGCAAGGCTTTTCAAGCGCGGCCCAGCCAGCGCCCAGGCGCCCTAGTCTTTGTAGGGCTCCATTTTTTCTATCTTCAGGCTGTAGCCGCTGATGCCCGAATCTGTGGTGCTGCGTTCGGTGCTGAGCGTGCCGCTGAGCCACACCGGGCTCATCATTTCCACGTCAAGGGGCTTGAGCGAACTGGCCAGGATGATTTGGTTGGCAGGTGGCGGCGGCGTGTGGACACAGGCGCCGAAATAGGGCACCAAGAGCATGCTTTTGACTTTTCCCGGCGTGGTGTCCAGCGGCAGGGCAAAACCGGCAATGCGGATTCTTTTGCCGTTCAATGCCGCCACGGTGGGGGCGTTGTCCCAAATTGTCCGCATCTTTTCCATCAGTGCCACAACGGTTGGATCGCCATCAGGCAAAAAGCCCATGCGTTTTTGCAGCATGGCCAGCGATTTGTCGGGCTGCCAATCTTTGGGAATCATTTTTTCCCAAGCCAGGTTTTCATAGGCTTGCGCTTGGGCTATGCGCGGGCCCGTCAGCGTGGTCAAACCGATGGCCATCAGGGTGTTGAAGTGTCTGCGTGTGAGGTTCATGGGGGCGTCTCCAAAAGGGTTTTCAGCCACTGGTTTTGGGGTTCAAACTGTCTTGCAGCGACCAGCGGTAGGCCTGCAGGGCGGGCATCAGGCTGGCCAGCCAGGCGAAAGCCAACAAAAGCAGCAGCATGAGCCAGGTATCGGGTGATGGCAGTGAATGGTGCAGGGTGACGCCAGTCAGGGTGCGCAGAATTGCCGAGCCCCAAAAAATCAGCAGCTGCAGCAGGCCGTAACCCAGCACTATCCCCGCCAGCATCACCCCCATGCTCTCGGCCATCACCAAGCTCAGCAGGGCGCTGGGCCTTGCCCCCAAAGACCGCCAAATCGCCAGTTCTCGGCGTCGGCTTTGCAGCGACAACAAGGTGGTCGCTGCGGCACTCAGCATGGCCGAGATGGCCGTTAACCAGCCCACAAACAAAAGGGCAGACTCGCCAATGGCCAAGGTGTTCCACAGTTTGGACAAGGTGACCCCGGGCATGATGGCCATCAGGCTGGCCCCGTCCATGCGCTCTATGGTGCGGCCAATGCCAAACACGCGTGAGGCCGAGTTCAGACCCACCAGCAGGGCCGTCACGCGGCTGGGCTTAGGCGCTTCATCGGTTTGCGCCGCCGCACCTTCTGCGGGCTTAGCCTTGTCTGCGGCCAAAGGCTTTTGTGGCGTGGGCAGCGCCTTGGGGGAAATGCCCAGGCCCCAACCGCTGTGCATGCGCTCAAACCCAGCCAAGGAGACGATCACTTTGCGGTCCATGGGCGAACCACTGGCGGCCAAAATGCCCACCACTTTGAAGGGGGAGTCGCTGTGTTTTTCTGCCAGTGGGCTGTTGCTGCCATGGCTTAGCACAATAGGCGAGCCCAGTTGCAAGCCATTTTTTCGGGCCACGTCATGCCCCACAACCACCTGCGTGTCTTGAGAAAAAACCTGACCTTGGGCAAAGCGCAGGGCTTGGTTCGCCGCTTGCACATGTTGGAAAAAGCGGGCGTCTGTGCCGATGACGGGACTGTCCTTGTAAAAGTCACCCAGCTGCAAAGGCACGACCCATGCGACACCGGGCAAAGCGGTGATTTGTTCGGCGGCGCTGAAGGGCATGCTGCGGCTGGCTTGGCCCAGCCCAAAGACGGTGTACATCAAGAGTTCTGTCGGGCTGTCTCTGGAGCCCACAATCAGATCAACGCCGGTGATGGCGCTTGAAAAGCTGTCGCGCACCTCGGTGCGAATTTGCGCCACCGACAGAATGACCGAGCTGGAAACGCCAATGGCCAGCATGGAAATGGCCAACACCCATTTGCGCGACGCGGCACTGGCCAGCGCCATTTTGAGCCAGAACATCATGAGGCCACCGCCTCGCGTGTGTCAGCCCGATTGAGCTCAGGCAGGGACAAAACCACATCAAAGTGTTCACTCAAGCCTTGGTCATGGCTGACCATGACCACCGTGGTGCCGTGGCTGCTGGCCACTTCCAGCAGCAGTTGCATGAAGCGTTTTTGGGTGTCGGCGTCCAGCGCCGAGGTGGGTTCGTCGGCAATCAACAAAGGCGGCGCACCCAACAGCGCACGGGCTGCGGCCACGCGCTGCTGCTGCCCAACAGACAGCTGGTGGGCGTGTTTTTTCAAGCTGTCGGCACCCAAATCCAAAGACGCGCACAGGGATTCCACCGCTTGTTTCAGACTCAAGCCCTGGGCGGTGGCGCGCTGCAGCCGGCTTGGGAAAAGCCGCGCGGGCAAACTCACATTGTCAAAAGCGCTGAGGTAGGGCAGCAGGTTGAATTGCTGAAACAAATACCCCAGGCGCTCGCCCCGGAAACGGTCACGCTGCTTGGCCGAGAGGTCGTTCAAGGCGCAGCCCAAGACCTTGACCTGGCCGGCCTGGGGCTTCAAGATGCCTGTGAGCAAACCCAACAAACTGCTCTTGCCGCAACCGCTGGGGCCATGGATGAACAAGCGTTGGCCGGCCTGAAGGCTGAAGGTGTCAATGGCCAAACAGGGCGCGCTGTGGGGCCAAGAAAACACCACTTTGTGCAACTCGATGGCCAGAGTCTGGTCTGTAAAGGAGGTGTTGGTTTCAGGCATGCGGTGAAGCCTCAGCGTTTGGGGGCTGCGACCGCGCGAAGCTCAACCCGCGCAGCGTTTGGCTTGGCTTCTTGCGCCGCCTGCCCGCCTGGCCCCGCCAAGGCGATGTCTATCTCTTGAATAGACGGCCAGGTTTTGAAAGCATTCAAGCTGAGTGTGCGCAAGGCGCCGACTTTTTTGCAGCTGTAGCGCACCGCGTAAGCGAGGGCGCTGTGCGCGTCATCCAAGCCGTGACCTGCCTTGGTGTTTGCTTTGCCCTGTACAGGGGCAAGACTGGGCGCTTGCACAGACACCGACACCACGCTGCATTGCGCCTCGGTGTTGGGCACCGAGAAAGAAGTCGGGTCTTGCAGGGTTTTCAGCAGTTTCTGGGCGGTGGCTTTTTGTTGGGCCGTGCGAGGGGCGTGCTCAAAGCCGATGAGGTCATTCAGGGGGGAGTCCCATTGGAGGGTGAGCGCGTTGCTTTCGATGCTGACTTCGAGTTGGCTGGCACCATGCTGGTGTCTGTCGCCCGCTGCATGTGTCCCTGCAGACAACAAGAGTGTGGCGAGCAGGCCGCAAATGCGGGCAGCGCGGGTCTGATTTTTTTTGAACATGGCAATTCCTTTTGGCTGGTCATGGAGTCGACTGGCCGTCGGCACCGTTGGGTCCGGGTCAGCCGTTGATCATTGGGGCAGAACTA
>CAMCNQ010000112.1 GCA_945875955.1 Limnohabitans sp. Rim8
CGCGACGCATCATCGAGCGGCTGCTGGCCGACGAAAACGCCACCGGAGCCACGGCATGAGCCAGACCGACCTGATGACGCAAACCCCGATCGCGGGTGGCGGTGGCTTTGAAGTGCAGTTGCACAAAAGCGGCCAGATCTTGCAGGTGGGCAAAGACCAATCCATCTTGAAAGTGCTGCAAGACGCAGGCCAAGACGTGGCCTATTCCTGCTCTGAAGGCGTTTGCGGCACCTGCCTGACCCGCGTGCTGGCCGGCAAGCCCGACCACTGGGACATGTACCTCACGCCCGAAGAGCAAGAAAAAGGCGACTGCATCATGGTCTGCTGCTCACGCAGCCAAACCGCACGCTTGGTCTTGGATTTGTAAGCCATGCCCCTTTAGGCCCGGTGTCCAGACAAGAGGGTTAGCCATGCATGGACAACGGCGACGATCTGGCCAGTCATGCGCCAGGCCCGGGTCTTGAAAATGCCATGACAGGCCAAGCGACAAAGACGGTTGAATCGGCACTGTGCCATGCGGCTCGCGTCCGCCAGCGTCTTTGGGCGTTTGGCATGGTGCTGAAATGCCAGCGGCGTTATAATTTTGGTTATAACAACCACCCCCTGCGCCAAGTGCGCACCATGTACAGAAGGCACTCACCATGCAAACACTTCGCATCACCCAAATCGGCAATTCTTTGGGGGTGATTTTGCCCAAGGAAATCACCAACCATCTTCACGTGGGCAAGGGCGACGTCCTGTACGCCACGCTGTCACCCAACGGGCTTGAGGTCTCGCCTTACAACGCGGAATTGGAGGCGGAAATCGCCATGGGGCAAGCGTTTATGAACGAGTTCCGTGAAACATTCAAAGTGCTTGCCAAGTGATGGCGTGGCGTTGGATTCAGCGAGAAGCGATGTTGCGCTTGCATGCCATGAGTTTGGTGCAGTTTGGAGGTCTCCCTGGTCTGCGCGATGAGGGCTTGTTCGAAAGTGCAATGGCCCGCCCAGAACAACTGGCCCATTATGGGACGCCAGATTTGGCAGACGTGGCCGCAGCTTACGCTTTCGGGTTGGCTAAGAACCACCCATTTGCCGACGGTAATAAAAGGGCGGCTTTTTTGGCTTTGGGTTTGTGCTTGCGCTTGAATGGCTATCGCCTGACAGCCTCACAGCCGGAGGCTACGCAAACGGTGTTGTCTTTGGCCGCAGGCGAACTCAGTGAAGAGGAGCTTGCAGCATGGATACGCCGCAATATGGCCGCTTTGGCCGCTTGATGGCCTTTGCACGCGGCGTGGCAAGCCTTGCCCGCTGGCATCGCTCAGGGCCAGCGCACACCGCGTTTTTGCCATCGCATCCATGCCCATCGGGCCCAGGTGCGAGATTGCAAGCCGTAACTTGGCCGTGAATTGAATTGAATGGAAGTATGAATTCCGCTGTGCAAATTTTGGGCATCACCGGCCCGATCTACCTGACCATCTTGCTGGGCTTTCTGGCCACGAGGCAAGGCATGTTTGCCAAAGCCGACATGCAGGTGTTTGGCAAATTCACCCTCAACCTGGCATTGCCGGCCTTGCTGTTCAATGCGCTGTCGCAGCGCAGCGTGGCTGAAATTTTGAATGTCCAGTATTTGCTGGCCTATGCCTTGGGGTCGTTTGCGGTGATCGGGCTCGGGCTGGTTTGGGCGCGCAAGGTTCAGGGCCACAGCCTGAGTTACAGCAGCATGATGGCCATGGGCATGTCTTGCCCCAACAGCGGTTTTGTCGGCTACCCCATCATGCTGCTCACGCTGGGGCCGGTGGCGGGTGTGGCGCTGGCGCTGAACATGGTGGTGGAAAATCTGCTGATCATTCCGCTGCTCTTGGCCGTGGCCGATTCGGGTCAGGGCCAAAGCGGGCAATGGCGGCGGGTCATTTGGCAAACCCTGAAAAACCTGGGCAAAAACCCCTTGATTTGGGGCATTGTGGGGGGCTTTTTGTTCTCGCTGTCGGGCTGGACCATGCCTGCGCCCCTGGGGCGAACCATCAACTTGTTTGCCCAGGCCAGCGCCGCGCTGGCTTTGTTTGTCATCGGCGGGGCCTTGGTGGGGCTCAAGGCCGAAGGCATCAAGGGCACGGTGCTGCAAATCGCCTTTGGCAAACTGCTGCTCCACCCCTTGGCCATGTGCCTGGTGCTGGCCTTTGTGGTGCCGGTGAGCGACCCGGCTTTGCGAACAGCGGCCATGCTCTCGGGGGCCTTGCCCATGCTGGGCATCTACACCATTTTGAGCCAGCGCCACGGCCACGGGGCCATCAGCGCGGCGGCTTTGCTGGTCACCACGGTGGGTTCTTTCTTTACCCTCAGCGGCCTGTTGTGGGCGCTGCAGCACGTGACGCTCTGAGTATTTTTTCCGGTGTGCATGAACGCGCTGACCGCGTTTGCCAACACGCCACCGATGCGCCTTTGCGACACTATGCGTTTGGGTTTGCGCCAAGCGTTTGGCGCGACCAACGGCCAAGCCCCGGCCGTGATCGCTGCCAAAACCGTGTGAGGCAAAGGTCGTCCGCGCAGCCAGTTGGGCAAATGGCTTGCACAGTTGATTAAGTTGAGGCGCTTTGCCAACGCTTGAACAATCTGTCCCGTGCGGCTGGTTGCATGTTGATTTTGTTCAGGTCTCCGGCGTAGTGGGCCACTACGCGGTGGTCCATCAAGGCAAACCACAGGCTGGGGAAATAAGCTGCTGTGATCATGGTGGCATAGCCTGCGGGCAACTGAGGCGCCGCATCAAAGTGGCGCAAGGCCTGGTACCGGCGTGCAGGGTGGGCGTGGTGGTCGGAATGGCGTTGCAGGTGGTAAAGCAGGATGTTGCCCACGATGTGGTTGCTGTTCCAAGAGTGCTCGGGCAAGCAGCGCACATAACGGCCCGAAGCATCTTTCTGGCGCAGCAGGCCGTAATGCTCCACGTAGTTCACCACCTCCAGCATGGAAGCGCCATACACGCCTTGCAGCAATAAAAAAACCAGCACCGGCCAGCCCAACCAGGCGATCAAGGCGCCGTAAAACGCCAGGCTCAAAGCCCAGGCCTGCAGATTGTGGTTGTCAACGCTCCAGACACTTTGGTTTTTGCGGTTCAGGCGTTCACGCTCAAGCGCCCAGGCGGACCTGAGACTGCCCAGCACCGTGCGCGGCAGAAAAGCCCAGAAGCTTTCGCCCATGCGTGCGCTGGCCGGGTCTTCGGGCGTGGCCACCCGTTTGTGGTGGCCCCGGTTGTGTTCCACATAAAAATGGCCATAAAAAGTGGGAGCCAGGGCCAGCTTGGACAGCCAGCCGTCCAGCGCTTCTTTCTTGTGCCCCAGTTCATGCGCCGTGGCAATGCCAATGCCATTGAACGAGCCCACCGACAAAACCAGTGCGGCAAAGGCGTACCAGGGCATGGGCATGGTGGCCGCCAGCCAAGCGCCATAAACCGTGCCTGCAATCTGGAACGGCACATAGGCCCAGACCAAGGCACGGTAGAAAAAGTCCTGCTCCAGTTGCGCGACCGCAGACTCCGGCGGGTTGCTGAAATCTTCACCAAACACCAGGTCCAGCAAGGGCATGATGACGTGCACAAAGACGGGCGCGAACAGCAGCCACCCCCATTGGCCGCTGAAGGCAAATGCCAGCAAGTAGGCGCTAAACGCCACCGGCACGCTAGGACTGAACAGCCACAGCCAACGCTTGTCGCGCCAAACCGTTGCAGATGGCTTGTCTGTCAACGACTTGTTCATAGGTGCTCTCCTCGGATTGTGTGATGGGCGCAATGCTTTATGAAGATTAGCAGAGAAGCTCAACGCCCTGAGCCTTGGGGTCTTGGCGTTGCCCAATCACTGAAGGAAGTCGTCGCATTGGCGCTTCTCGGCTGGCCATGGTCTGTGCTGCGCAAAGATTCGCCAGCAGGCTGGCTCCTACAAAACACCATCGGCCCTGTAGGCGCTTGCCTGCAAGCGAATGTTTTGTTGGCATTGGCCATGCCCCGTGCTGCACCAACATTCGCCAGCTGGCTGGCTCCTACAAAACACCATGAACCCCGTAGGCGCTTGCCTGCAAGCGAAAGTTTTGTTGGCATTGGCCATGCCCCGTGGTGCACAAGCATTCGCCAGCAGGCTGGCTCCTACAAAACACCATGAACCCCGTAGGAGCTTGCCTGCAAGCGAAGGATTTGTTGGCATTGGCCATTCCCCTTGCTGCACAAGCATTCGCCAGCAGGCTGGCTCCTACAAAACACCATCAGCCTTGTAGGCGCTTGCCTGCAAGCGAAAGTTTTGTTGGCATTGGCCATGGCCCATGCTTCACAAGGATTCGGCAGTTGACAGGCGTTTATGAAGAAAAGCGTAAATCGACCACGCGCTTGGCTTTGCCTTAGCTGGGTTCTACGCCGCCTCCGACTCTCAACTCAATGGTCCCACTGCCGCCCATTCTCACTGCGCCCCAGCCAACAACGCCCGCGCAGTCTCCCGAATCAAATTCAAGGTCGCTTGTTGCGTCAAGGTGATGGGCCTAAGCGAACTGATGGCTGTGCTGAGAGAAATCGTCATGGTCGGGGCTTTGATGCTGCGCACGCTGAAGGCCGAGGGTTTGATGGAGCTGGCCACGGCGTTGCGCGACAAGATCGCTGCGCCTGCGCCGTCGGCCACCAGCTCCAAGATGGCGGGCACGCCGTCGATCTCAAGCGCAATGAGCGGCTGGCAGCCGATGCGCGCCAACTCCGACTCCACATGCATGCGAATCGCATTCGGCCGGCTGGGGATCACCAGGGGCAGGGCGGCCACGTCTTTCAAGGCAATCGGCGCGGGCGGTGGGTCTTCTTGCAGGCCCGGTGGGCGCGCTTGCACCAGCAGCAGTTCTTCGCGCACCAGCGCGCTCAGCTCCAGGCCGTTGCTGGCGTTGGCGTTGTACAGCATGGCAATGTCCAGGCGGCCACTCTGCAAGCCTTCTTGCATGGCGGTGGTCAGGCCTTCGCTGATGGACAGGCGCGCTTCGGGCAGAGCTTGCCTGAAGGCGCGCATCAAGGGCACCGTGAGCACCCGCGCCACGCTGGGCGGCATGCCCAGGGCCACGCGTCCTGTGAGGCCGGTGCGCACCCGGCCCAGTTCTTCGCGGGCGCGCTCGACCTGGTGCAAGATGCCCCGGCCATGCTCCAGCAGCACCTGGCCGGCCTCGGTGGGCGTGGCCCCGCGCCCGTTGCGCACCAGCAGGTTTTGCCGCAGTTCCACCTCCAACAGACGCACATGGCGGCTGAGCGCTGGTTGGGCGACGTTCAGGGCCAAGGCTGCACGGGTGAAACTGCCCAGCTCGGCCACCCGCACAAAGTATTCCAGCTGTTTGAGGTCCATTCCAAGCCTTTCGAATTCGATGATTTTGTCATATCAGGCTAGTGGATATTTAATATTGTTCTAGCAGCTAGAGGGGGTCAGCCCTGTTTGGCTGCATGGCAAACAGGCACAATCAACGCAAAACTTGTCCTCTCAGGAAGCCCATATGAGCCAATCCCAGCCTTTGATCATCGATGTGCATGGCCACTACACCACCGCCCCCAAGGCCCTGGAGGACTGGCGCAACCGCCAGATCGCGGGCATCAAAGACGCAGCGTCCATGCCCAAAGTCTCGGACCTGAAAATCAGCGACGACGAGCTGCGCGAGACGATAGAGACCAACCAGTTGGCCAAGATGAAGGAGCGCGGCTCGGACATCACCCTGTTCAGCCCACGTGCCAGTTTCATGGCGCACCACATTGGCGACTTCAATGTCTCGTCCACCTGGGCGGCGATTTGCAACGAGCTGTGCTTTCGCGTGGCGCAACTGTTTCCCGACCACTTTGTGCCTGCGGCCATGTTGCCGCAGTCGCCCGGTGTCGACCCGGCCACCTGCATCCCCGAATTGGTCAAGTGTGTGGAACAGTACGGCAACGTGGGCATCAACCTCAACCCCGACCCCTCGGGCGGCCACTGGACATCGCCGCCACTCAGCGACAAGGCCTGGTACCCGATTTACGAAAAAATGGTCGAGTACGACATCCCCGCCATGATCCATGTGAGCACCAGCTGCAACAGCTGCTTTCACACCACCGGCGCGCATTACCTGAACGCCGACACCACCGCCTTCATGCAGTGCCTGACCAGCGATTTGTTCAAAGACTTCCCCACTTTGAAGTTTTTGATTCCGCATGGCGGCGGTGCTGTGCCTTACCACTGGGGGCGCTTCAGAGGCCTGGCGCAAGAGCTGAAAAAACCGCTGCTGTCGGAGCACCTGCTGAACAACATCTTTTTCGACACCTGCGTGTACCACCAGCCCGGCATTGATTTGCTGACCAAGGTGATTCCGGTCAAAAACATTTTGTTCGCGTCCGAGATGATTGGTGCGGTGCGCGGCATCGACCCCGAGACCGGTCACTACTTTGACGACACCAAGCGCTATGTGCAAGCCACGGCCAACCTGAGCGAGTCCGACCGCTACATGGTCTACGAAGGCAATGCCCGCCGCGTGTTCAAGCGCTTGGACGACCAACTGACGGCCAAGGGCAAGTGACAAGCCAAGAACATCTTAATGTAGGAGCTTGCCTGCAAGCGATCCTTCGTGGACCACAAACAAACCCTTCGCCAGCAGGCTGGCTCCTACAGCGACATCGACCCTGTAGGAGCTTGCCTGCAAGCGATCCTTCGTGGACCGAAAACCAACGCTTCGCCAGCAGGCTGGCTCCTACAAAAAATGTGAATCAATTCAGGAGAAATGACCATGTATGAACTCGGCGTTGTGTACCGCAACATCACCCGCGCAGACCGCGCTGCCACCGATGGCTTGGCCGCCTTGGGCTCGGCCACCGTGCACGAGGCCATGGGCCGTGTGGGTTTGATGAAACCTTTTATGCGACCGGTTTACGCAGGTGCGCAAGTTTCAGGCACGGCCGTCACGGTGTTGCTGCACCCGGGTGACAACTGGATGATGCACGTGGTTGCTGAGCAAATTCAGCCTGGCGACATCGTGGTCGCGGCCATCACCGCCGAATGCACCGACGGTTATTTTGGCGATCTGTTGGCCACTTCGTTTCAAGCCCGTGGCGCACGCGCCTTGATCATTGACGCCGGTGTGCGCGATGTGAAAGAACTCACCCGCATGGGCTTTCCGGTCTGGAGCAAAGCCATCAGCAGCAAAGGCACGATCAAGGCCACGGTGGGCTCGGTGAATATTCCGGTGGTGTGCGCCGGCATGCTGGTTCAGCCCGGCGACGCCATCGTCGCCGATGACGACGGTGTGGTCTGCGTGCCCAAAGCCATGGTGGCGCAAACTTTGGCCAGCGCGCAGGCACGCGAAGCCAACGAAGGCGAAAAACGCGCCAAACTGGCTTCGGGCATTTTGGGCCTGGACATGTACAAGATGCGTGAGCCCCTGGCTGCGGCTGGCTTGAAATACATAGACTGATTCAACACAAGGCGAAGATGACAAAACCCACCACCGGTGACTTCACCAAAACCGCAGGCTGGATGGACTGGTTCGCAGCCCCTAGCCGCCCGACTTTCCAGCTGCCAGCGGGCGCGGTCGACGCCCATTGCCACGTGTTTGGCCCGGGCGTTGAATTTCCCTATGCGCCGGAGCGCAAATACACGCCTTGTGACGCGTCAAAGGCGCAGCTGTTTGCCCTGCGCGACCACCTGGGCTTTGCGCGCAACGTGGTGGTGCAAGCCACCTGCCACGGTGCCGACAACCGCGCCATGGTCGATGCTTTGGTGAACGCCGGTGGCAAAGCGCGTGGCGTCGCCACCGTCAAACGCGGCGTGACAGACCAAGAAATTCAGGCCATGCACGACGCCGGTGTGCGCGGTGTGCGCTTTAACTTTGTCAAACGCCTGGTGGACTTCACCCCCAAAGACGAATTGCTGGAAATCGCCACCCGCATCGCCCAATGGGGCTGGCATGTGGTGATTTATTTCGAGGCGGTGGACCTGCCCGAGCTGTGGGACTTTTTCACAGCACTGCCCACCACCGTGGTGGTGGACCACATGGGCCGGCCCGATGTGTCGCTGCCGGTCGATGGGCCGCAGTTTGCGCTGTTCGAAAAATTCATGCGCGAGCACCCCAATGTGTGGAGCAAGGTCACCTGCCCAGAGCGCTTGTCGCTGACGGGCCCCAAGGCCCTGAACGGTGAACAAAACGCCTACCAAGACGTGATCCCCTTTGCCCAGCGCATCGTGAACGCATTTCCTGACCGTGTGCTCTGGGGCACCGATTGGCCGCACCCCAACTTGAAAGACCACATGCCCGACGACGGCCTGTTGGTGGATTTCATCCCGCACATTGCCCCCACGGCCGAGCTGCAACGCAAGCTGCTGGTCGACAACCCGATGCGCTTGTACTGGCCCGAAGAAAAAATCTAAAGATTTAGAAAAGCCCCGTCATTTTCAACACCCAGCAGGAGACAAGCCATGCGCAAAACTTTCACACCTTGGCTCACGGCCTTCATGGCCGCGTTCACTGGAGGTGCTGCTTGGGCTGCGCCGCAAGCCCTGCCGCTGAAAACGGCCTGCGAGGCCTTGAGCGGCTTGAGCCTGCCCGCGCAAGTCACGGCCCTGCCCAGCGGTCCGGTGCGCATCGAGTCGGCCACACTGCAAGCGGCCAGTGCCGCAGCCGTGACCGAACGCGGCCCCACACCGGCAGCCCGCTTCCGCCCTGAGCTGCCCGCTTATTGCCGCGTGTTGGGTGCGATTGCCCCCATCGATCCGCAAGCGCCGCTGATTCAGTTTCAAATCAATTTGCCCATGACTTGGAACGGTCGCTCCGTGCAGTATGGCGGCGGTGGTTTCAACGGCACTTTGATCAACGCTTTGTCCATGATCCCGGCGGCGCCGTTTGACCAACCCGTGCCTTTGAGCCAAGGCTATGTCACCTACGGCACCGATTCGGGGCATCAAAACAAAGCCGGTGAGCCCCCGCAAACCTTTGCCTTGAACGACGAAGCCTTGCTCAACTTTGCCCATGCGTCCTACAAAAAGGTGCGCGATGTGGCAGTCGAAGTCATGAAGCGCGGCTATGGTCAAGGGCCAGATAAACTGTATTTCGTGGGCAGTTCGGAAGGCGGGCGCGAAGGCCTGACCATGGCGCAGCGCTACCCGCAAGACTTTGACGGCATTTTCAGCCGCGTGCCCGTGATCCACTGGACCGGCTTGCAGCACGCGGGTTTGCGCGATGGCATGGCCTTGATGAATGGCGGTTGGATGGCCCCTGCACAAGTCAAACTGGTGGGCCAGGCGGTACTGGCTGCCTGCGACGCGGCAGACGGCTTGGCCGACGGTGTGGTGTCTGACCCGGTGGGTTGCCGCCAGCGCTTTGATCTGCGCAAACTGCAATGCGAAGGCGCGGCCAACGACAACTGTTTGACAGTGCCCCAAGTCAAAGCGGTGCAAACCTTGGGTGCGCCCTTGCGCATGGACGTGGAGTTGGCCAATGGCTTGCGCGAATACCCCGGGCGC
>CAMCNQ010000113.1 GCA_945875955.1 Limnohabitans sp. Rim8
CGCGACCTGCTCCCCACGTTGGATGTGCCGGTGCTGTGCATTGCCGGCGAGCTCGACGGCACGGCACCGGCCAGCGTCATGCAAAAAATGGCCGGCAAGATTGCGGGCGCCGAGTTCGTCAGCCTGACCGGTCTGGGGCATTTTGGTTGGGCCGAAGACCCGCAGCGCTTCAATGCCGCCGTATTGGATTATCTGGCCCTGCACTTTCCTCAACTTTGACATCTGACAACCCAAGGATATGACCATGCACCCCATCACACGCACCCTTGCACTGCTCGTTAGCGGCCTTTGGGCCACTGTCGCTTGTGCTCAAAGCAACTACCCCGACAAGCCCATCACCGTGATCGTGCCCTTCCCTCCCGGCGTCGTGGATGGTTATGCACGACTGGTGGCGACCAAAGCTGGCAACATTCTTGGCCAACCCATGGTCATTAAAAACCAGGCTGGTGCCGGCCAGCGAATCGGCACGGATGCACTGGCCAAGTCACCCAAAGATGGCTACACCATCGGTGTGATCACCAATGCCGGGATGGTCTCCGGCCCTGTGCTGGCCAGCAACGTGCCTTATGACCCGATCAAGGACATTGGCTACCTGACCATGATTTTTGAGTCCCACTACCTGGTCAACACCCACCCGGCCTCAGGCATCAAGACGCTGGCGCAACTGTTGGACAAGGCCAAGGCGGCGCCTGGCAAACTCAATTTCGGCTCCACTGGCATGGGCACTGGCTTTCATACTGCTACAGAGCAGTTTGTCAAAACCGCCAATCTCAAAATGACCCACGTGCCCTATAAGGGCGAGAGCCCGTTGCTGACCGACCTGATCGGCGGCCAGGTCGACATGGCCTTCTCGTCCTTGGCCAGCCGCGCCATGGCCGAGCAGGGCAAGCTGGTGATGCTGGCCTACACCGGCGACAAACGCTCGCTCCTGCTGCCCAACGTGCCCACCGTCAAAGAGCTGGGTATTGCGCATGTCAGCTCCGGCTGGCTGGGCTTTGCAGTGCCTGCGGGGGTGCCGGCACCGGTACGCGACAAGCTGATCGCTGCACTGACCGCCGCCGTGAATGACCCCGAGGTGGTGGCCAATTTCACCAGAGGCGGTGGTGAGCCGCGCAGCCTGAGTGGCGATGAATTTGCGGCACGCGTCAAGCGCGAGCTTGACGAGATGCGCGAACTTAACAAAGAACTCAAAATCACCATCGATTGACCCCATGGCAATTCTGGAAAAAGTGCGGGTACTGGACCTGACCCGCGTAGTCGCAGGCCCCTGGTGCACCCAGACCTTGGCTGACCTGGGCGCCGATGTGATCAAAATAGAGCGCCCCGATGGAGGCGATGACACCCGGCGGGTCAGTCCATTTGTGGTCGGCGCTGACGGCAAGCCCACCCTGGACTCGGCATTTTTCATGGGCAGCAACCGGGGCAAGCGCTCGGTCACGGTAGACATTGGCACGCCGCAGGGCGCAGACCTGATACGCGAGTTAGCTGTTCACTGCGAGGTGTTCATTGAGAACTACAAAGTGGGTGGGCTCAAGCGCTATGGGCTGGATTACGAGAGCATTCGGGCTATCAATCCGTCGGTCATTTATTGCAGCGTCACCGGTTTTGGGCAAGACGGCCCCTATGCCGATCGCCCAGCCTACGACTCGGTGATGCAGGCCATGTGCGGCCTGATGAGCACTTGTGGCCAGCCCGATGGCGCACCCGGCGCGGGACCCATGCGCTCCGCAGTACCGGTGGCCGACATCTTCACCGGACTCTATGCCGCCATTGCAATTTTGGCGGCTCTCATTCACCGGCGAGACAGCGGCAAGGGGCAGTACATTGACGCGGCTTTGGTGGATGCCACCACCGCCGTCAACGGCCACCTGGCCCTGGGTTACCTGATGACCGGCCAGGTGCCGCAGCGCCAGGGTAACAACAACCCCATCACGGCGCCCAGCGAAGTGTTTCAAGCCGCCGATGGCTACTTCACCATGTCGGCGGGTAATGCCGGCCAGTTTGACAAATTGCTGAGCGTGCTGGACCTGCCCAAGAGCCTGGCGCAAGACCCGCGCTTTGTCACCAACATTGAACGTATGGCACACCGCAGTGCCTTGCATGATATTTTGCAAGCCCGCATCCAGCAAGCCACGGTGGCACACTGGATTGGCCATTTGTCGGTAGCCGGCGTGCCGTGCGCCCCCATCCTTAATATGCAGCAGTTGTTTGATGACCCGCAGGTAAGGCATCGCGGGCTCGCGCTCTCTGTGCCACATGCCAGTGGCGTCAATGTGCCTATGGTGCGCAGCCCCTTGCGGTTGTCGGCCGCCCCCGTGCAGCACCGGGCTGCGCCCATGTTGGGGCAGCATTCAGAGGAGGTGCTGCACGAGCTGCTGAACAAGAGCGCAGCAGAGCTGTCGCAGTTGAAGTCTGCCGGCGTGATCTAGGCCGTAAAAACACGGGCCTGTTGAATCAGCCCGTTCATGGCATGGACGCGTCCATGGTCGAGCGCAACCTGTTTCATCTGAAAGGGTCTGCGTTGAGCGCCTGCTTGACCCTCAATGCGCTTATGCGATTTCGATTGCTGTATTTTTCTTCGGTTTATCAAAAAAAATTCTGCGCGACTCTGGTTAAACCTCAATCCGGCAGTTGGGCACGGCCGAGGGGCTGACGAAGCAGGTCCCTGGCCAGGCGCGAGTGCCCCCCGGACTGCCTGTCCGGGGGGTGCGACCAACAACGCCAGAGGCCTGAAGCGGCGGACATGCGGCCGTGCAGCGCTTGACCCATGAGGTGAAGACCGTCGTGGGCGCACGTGTTTGATTCATCAAGTGTTCAAAGCGCAAGCAAGCGGCCAACCGCCGGATTTAGGTTTAATTCTTTGCAGACCACCACGGCCCTGCCCCCGGTCAGCAGTTCTTCACACTTTTGCCAAGGTCCATGTTGTTGACGCCGATTTCAGTGCGACCTGTGCGCGCACAATCAACTGTCTGTTCACAGCCTCATCCTTTTTTATCGCACCCCGACTTGACGACCGGCCATGTTGACCAATTGAACCAGCGCTGGCCCTATCGACTTTAGTAAATCGTTGGGCTTGGCACGATATCCTGGTACAGCACAGTTAAACAACAGCCTGCGCGTGCCGTAACGGATGTCAGAAGCCACGCCAACCGCCAGAACGCCAAGACCAGCATCCCCCATATTGATCGCGAAGCCGCGCTTGCTGTATTGAGCGATACTTTCTTTCAGACCCTCTGAACTGCGCGTGTATTCGTCAGGCCTCTCCTTGCGTGCTCTCACAAGGAAGCTGTTTCTATCAGCAACTGACAATTGCGAGAGCCAAGAACGGCCCATCGCAGTTTCGACAATACCGCGAACTGCCCCAACACCCGGCCGCTTGAGCGTACCGCTCTGGTGTGTGCATGTTTCGATATAGACAACGTCAAGGTCCATGGTCACCCCTATGGAAACAGCGCCTTCAAAGCGATCGGCCATTGACTGAAGTGCCGGCCTCAGGTGCGTGAGCAAGGGCGTATTGATCACATAGGGATACCCGAGTGCTACGGCGGCTGGGCCAATAAAGTACCTGTCAAGTCTTTCATCGTGGTCAAGAAATCCCAATTTTTGAAGACTTCGACACAAGCGGCTGACAGTTGGCCGTGGAATTCCCAAACATTCAGCGAACTCACTGTTCGCATGCGCACGCGGATTACGAACAAAGCATTGCAGGATCATCAATCCCTTGGCCAGCGTTCCGGAAAAGTCGGGGTCAGCCGCACGCACACGTTGCAGGTCCAATTGGTCTTTTATTTGATGAACTGTTCGTTCTTGTCGCATATTGACATTCTCGCGTGGAAGGCACCTGTCTGCACATCTCAGTTCCAATAGTTGAAACATTGGTTTGAAGGTAAGGAAGAATTGCCTAAAGTACTTGCATGATTCGCAATGATGCAAAAATTGACACACTGTTGGCCGATATTCGCTCGTTTGTTCGCGAACGATGGCATCCCATGGAGGATGAAATTGAACGCTCAGAAGAAATTCCGGAGTCGATCGTCTCAGAACTGCGCACCAAGGGATACTTCGGCTGGAGTATCCCAGAGCCATATGGCGGTCTGGGTCTCACGGCTGAAGAACTTGTCTTGTGCGCGATGGAACTCTCTCAAGCTTCAGTGTCGCTGCGCGCGCGGGTTGGAACGAATACAGGGATCGGCTCAGAAGCGCTTGTCGCAGATGGCACTGAAGAGCAGAAAATACGCTGGTTACCGCGCATGGCCACCGGCGAGATCACAGGCTGCTTAGCTCTGACTGAACCGGACGCAGGTTCCGAAGCGACCAACATTCAGACTACAGCACGCCGTGATGGTGACAACTATGTGCTCGATGGAATGAAGCGCTACATCACCAATGCGCCTGTCGCAGATGTGTTCACGGTCATCGCACGCACTGAGGCTAATTCTCGTGGACATGCAGGGCTGACAGCTTTCCTGGTTGAACGCGGTCCGGGATTGCGAACTGGCGCACAGTACAAAAAAATGGGGCAAGCTGGATCGCCGGTTTCAGATGTTTTTTTCGAGAACTGCCACGTGCCCGCCGTCAACGTGATCGGTGGCAAAGAAGGCCTAGGCTTTCAAACCGTGATGAAGGTTCTGAATAAACAAAGGATGCACTTGGCAGCGCTTTGCACCGGACCGGCCATTCGCATGCTTGAACTGGCTGTGACCCACACAACGCAACGTTCACAGTTCGGTCAGTCGGTCGCCAACTTCCAGTTGGTTCAGGCGATGATCGCCGACTGCCGTACAGAAATTTTTGCTGCGCGCGCCATGATTCTCGAAGCCGCCCGCGCACGTGATCGTGGTGAGGACGTGGCACTGATGGCCTCCATGTGCAAATACTTCGCCTCTGAAATGTGTGGTCGGGTTGCAGACCGCTGCGTTCAGATGTTTGGCGGAGCTGGCTACATCGCAGACTTCAGCGCGATCGAGCGTTACTACCGCGATGTACGCCTTTTCCGGTTGTATGAGGGTACGAGCCAGATTCATCAACTGAACATCGCCAAGCTGACGCTGCGCGAACATGACAAAACCACTGTCCGATGAACTTGCATAAAGTTAAGCGCTACCCCAAGATCACCTCCCTTGCAGGCCATGGTCTTCAGGTGATCTGGCGTGCTGTCTTTAGAAAACTGCAGCGCCAAATTGTCAGCCTATGGCCTGAAAAATGGATCCCTTTCCTTATCCAAAACACCACCAGGAGATGCAAATGAAAAGACGTTCCGTGATCCTTTCGGGGGCAGCCATCGCTGCATTGCCTTACAAGGCCTTGCAGGCACAAGAGGCATTTCCTGCCAAACCCATCCGAATCATCGTTCCTTATCCGGCAGGTGGCGTGGTAGATGTTCAAACACGGGCAGTGACTCTGGGAATGGAACTCGGTCAACCGATTGTCATTGAGGCGCGACCCGGTGCAAACGCCAACATCGCAGCAGAAGCCGTTGCGAGATCAAATGCAGATGGTTATACCTTGCTGGTGTCTGCACCCTTCCTTCTCAACAACCCTTTGCAAGAACAAAATCTCCGATGGGCGCCAAAAGACTTCATCCCGGTCGCGCGCTTTTCTCTGTCACCCAGTTACCTTTGCGTACCCGCTTCATCACCCGCACGCAGTGTTCGAGAGTTCATCGAAATGGCGCGCAAGGCGAATCCGACATTGCAGTTTGGTGATGGCGGCTCGGGCACCACCCAAACCATGGCCACCGAAATCCTCAAGCAAGTCACCGGCATCAAGCTTGACCCGATTCCCTACAAAGGTGCACCTTCGATGGCCATAGACCTGATCACGAACACCTTCGCGGTGGGTGTTTTGCCTTCCAGTGTGGCTTTTCCTCACATCAAATCAGGCAAGTTGCGCGCGCTGGCCAACACCAGTGCCAACCGCTCACCCCAACTGCCAGAGGTTCCCACCTTTGCTGAAGCAGGATTTCCAGAAGTGACTGTCTTGTCCTGGTATGGCCTGCATGCGCCAGCGGGTACGCCGCCCGAGGTCGTGCGCAAACTTGAAGCTGCGGTGCAGGCCGCTTTGCAAAAGAACGATACAAAAGAAAGACTGACCACTGCGGGTGGCGAAGCCGCTTTCTTGTCCACCGCCGAGTTCAGCCAATTCATGCGCAATGACTTGCAAATGTGGGAACGCATCAACCGCATGCTCAAAAAGTGACAACGTCATGACCGCTCATACCCCATCGGTGCACGTATTGCTAGAGCAGGCCAGACGCTTCATTGATGAAGAAGTGATTCCACGAGAAAACCTGCGCCGTGCACACGAGCGAGACCACAACTTGGCCTTGGTGCAAGAGCTGCGTGCGCTGGCCGTCTCCCAAGGTCTGACCGCGCCGCGCGGTGCCGTGGCCGATGGCGGTCTGGGCCTGAGCTGGGTGCAGTGCTGTGCTTACCTTGAAACAGCGGGTCGCAGTTTTCTTGGACCGGGGGCGCTGCAGTGCGCGGCACCGGGCCAGCCGGACATCACCACATTGGAAGCACTGGCCACACCAGCGCAGCGCGAACGTTACTTGCGCCCACTGGTGCAAGGCAGCCTGCGCTCGTGCTTTGCGATGAGCGAACCCGCCCCGGGTGTGGGATCCGATCCTCGCATGCTCAGCAGCCGCGCTGAGCGCACACCTAACGGCTGGCGCCTCAATGGCCACAAATGGTTCGCCTCGTCAGCTTCAGTGGCTGATTTCGCCATCGTCATGGCACGAACCGAAATCGGACCCTCCCTTTTTCTGGTCGATGCCCAGCAGCCCGGATTTCATATCTTGCGAGACGTGCCCACGGTCGAGCCCTTCGACCTGGGCGGTCACGCAGAAATTCGCCTGCAAGACTGTGAAGTGCCTGCCGATGCTTTGCTGGGGGAAGAAGGAAAAGGCCTTGAGCATGCGCAGTTGCGGCTAGAGGGCGCCCGCTTGTTTCACTGCATGCGTCTGATCGGCCTGTCCTCGCGCGCCATGAGTCTGGCCCAAAAATACGCCATGGAGCGCCAATCCCATGGTGCCCGAGTGTCTGAGCACCAAATGGTGCAAGCCATGGTGGCTGATGCGCACATCGAGTTGCATGCTGCGCGACTGATGACGCTGGACACTGCCCAACGGCTCGATGCAGGCGAATCGATTCGCCACCATTCGGCCATGACCAAAGTCTTCGTGTCAGAGGCGGTTAATCGTGTCGCCGACTCTGCGGTGCAAATCACCGGGGCTCTGGGTATTTCTGAAGATTGGCCACTGTCCATGATCCAGCGACTCTTGCGCCCATTCCGAATTTACGATGGGGCCTCCGAAGTCCACCGATCCGCCATTGCAAGGCGCGTATTCCACCAAGGTCTTGAAGCCTGAGATCCATCTGAAGCACACGTCAAATACAGACGCCTGGCAAACAGGCTCTGCCTCATTCTCATTCTCATTCTCATGCTTCATGCCTGAACCTGAAAAATGGGGCCAGACAAAATCCACCACCCTTTAGACGAAAAAAAAAAGACATGTCCACCGCCCAATTCGACCTCTTGCGCATGTTCAGCGCCTGCAGCATCGCCGTCATTGGTGCCTCCACCACGGGCAGCAAGCCCAGTGGTCAGCCTTTGCTGCACCTGCGCAATATGGGCTATGAAGGTCGCGTCTACCCCGTCAACCCGCGCTACCCAGAAGTTTTTGGCTGGCCCTGTTTTCCAGACGTCACTGCGTTGCCCGAGGTACCTGATGTGGCGCTGATCGCGGTGAGCGCGGACCAAGTTGCCGCCCAACTGGATGCTTGTGGCCGTAAGGGGATTTCACAGGTCATCGTGATCACTTCCGGATTTGCCGAGATGGGCGGCGATGGTGTTCCCGCCCAACAGGCACTGGTCGACATTGCCAATCGGTATGGCATTGCCATGATGGGGCCCAATTGCCAAGGCATGATCAGCGTCGGTCAGGGTTTCAGTTTGGGATTTGGCGCGCCCTATGGGCTGCAGTACCGAAAGGGCCCCATCAGCATGAGTTCACAAAGCGGTGCCTGGGGCAACACCGTGCTGATGCTGGCCAACGATGCTGGACTGGGTTTCCAGCACTACCAATCCACCGGTAACGAAGCGCAGACCACCAGTCTCGATCTGGTCCAAGCCTGGGCAGACGATCCGCAGACGGGCATGGTGGTGTCGTATGTAGAAGGCTTCAAGGACGCCCATCGCATCGTGGATGTAGGGCGAAAAATTTTGCGGGCCGGTAAACCTTGGTTGCTGTGGAAGGTCGGCACTTCCGAGGCCGGTGCGCGTGCTGCCGCTTCCCATACTGCCAATTTGGGCGGAGACGCGTCGCTTTATCAGGCCGCATTTGCGCAAGCTGGGGCGATTGAGGTCACCGATGTGCAAGACCTGGCCGACCGCGCCTTGGCTCTGCTCTCGCCACGCCAGCCCTTGGGACCGCGTGTGGCGGTGGTCACGCTTTCGGGTGGAGCCGGTGTGCTGCTGGCCGACCATTGCGCACCTGCAGGCTTGGTGCTACCGCCACTGTCAGAGACAACATTGGAATCCTTAAAACAGGTTCTCCCCCCTTATGCCGGGCTGCACAACCCGATCGATGTGACGGGCAACATCATCGCGCAAGAAGACAATTTGATCACCTCCCTGCGTCTGATCGTGAACGACCCCGCCGTGGACATGATGGCCGTGTGCCTGGCTGCGGCCTCAGGCCCGTTGGGTGTCAAGCTGGCGCAATGGGTGGCGCAGGTAGCACTGGCGACCCACAAGCCGGTGTTGGTCTCCTGGACAGCCGACACCGCCACCACACAAGCCGGGTATGACGCTTTGCACGAAGCAGGTGTGCCGCGCTACGACACCCCGGTTCGCTGTGCCACGGGTATGGGGGCCATGTGGCAATTTGTCGCAGCCCGTCGTCGTGAAACCGAGCGTGCGCGGGCGCCGATGCTCAACTGCTCACGCCCAATGCGGCGCCAACAGCTCTCCATTGCCCGCAACAACCTGACCGAATACGAGGCCAAGCAACTGTTGGCCGACTATGGCATCCCGGTCACCGCCGAAGCCCTGGCACACCGTGCTGATGAGGCCGTACAGCAGGCCGCTGCCATCGGTTATCCGGTCGCCCTGAAAGTGGTCTCACCCGACATTGCACACAAGACAGAAGCGGGGGGCGTGCGCATCGGCCTGTGCGATGCCCATGCCGTGCGCCAAGCTTACGGTGAAATCCTTCGCAATGTTCATCAGCATGCCCCCCACGCCAGCATCGATGGCGTGCTGGTGCAAGCCATGGTCACTGGTGGGGTGGAGGTGATCCTGGGGGTCACGAACGATCCGCTGTTTGGGCTGGCGATCATGTTCGGTTTGGGTGGCATCTATGCAGAGGTGCTGCGCGATGTGAGCTTCAGGATCTTGCCCGTCACCCGCAGTGAAGCCGAGGCCATGGTGCACGAGATC
>CAMCNQ010000114.1 GCA_945875955.1 Limnohabitans sp. Rim8
CGCGTATGCAGTTTTCAATCGATTGGGGTTCGCTCATTGCCAAGTCTCCAAAGCCGCCTGCGCGCGCGGGGCAGGCAAGCGGTCCATCTGGCTGGCCAGGCCATCCAGGTAAGCAGACACCGCCGCCAGTTGCTGCGCTGCGCTGTCCAGTGTGTTCATGTGGTCCCTGAAAGCCTCGCCACCCGGCAGGGCCCGCACGTACCAGCCAATGTGCTTGCGCGCCGAGCGCACGCCTGTGTATTCGCCATACAGCCCATAGTGGTCTTGCAAATGGCCCAGCAAGGCGCGCCGCACCTCGGCCACCAGGGGCGTCGCCAGGTGTTCGCCGGTGGCCAAAAAGTGGACGATCTCGCGGAAAATCCAGGGGCTGCCTTGGGCCGCGCGCCCCACCATCACCGCGTCTGCACCGGTGCTGCGCAGCACATCGCGGGCTTTTTCGGGGGAATCGATGTCGCCATTGGCCACCACCGGAATCTGCAAGGCCGCCTTGACCGCCGCCACCGTGTGGTATTCGGCCTGGCCTTTGTAGCCCTGCTCACGGGTGCGGCCATGCACGGTGACCATTTGCACCCCCGCGTCTTGGGCGGCCAGGGCCAATGCCAGGGCGTTTTTTTCGGTCTCGCACCAGCCGGTGCGCATTTTCAGCGTGACCGGCACGCCATGGGGCAAAGCCGCCTCGACCACCGCCGAGATGATTTCAAGCGCCAGCGGCTCGTCTTGCATCAAGGCCGATCCGGCCCATTTGTTGCAAACCTTCTTGGCCGGGCAACCCATGTTGATGTCGATGATTTGCGCGCCTCGGTCGATGTTGTAACGCGCAGCATCGGCCATCATCTGCGCCTCGGTGCCGGCAATCTGCACCGCGATCGGGCCGGGCTCGCCTTCGTGGTTGGCCCGGCGCGAGGTTTTCAGCGAAGCCCACAGGTCTGGCCTGGAGGTCACCATCTCACTGACGGCGTAACCTGCACCAAAGGCCCGGCACAGCTGACGAAAAGGCCTGTCCGTCACCCCCGCCATGGGCGCGACAAACACGGGGTTCGGCAAGGTGTAGGGACCAATCTGCATGCGCGGGCTGAAGGTTCAAAAAATGGGGATTGCTTAAAAAGGAGGCACGATTGTAATGGCTGGGTATTTCAGCAACTGAAAGCCCCATGTGCTAAGCGCCAAGGCCTTGCAGACCCAACGACACAGCGGCCCTTGTGTGCGGGCACCAAGACCCTGCCGCTACACTGCTTGGCATGGACATTTGGCTCAATCAACTGCTGCAATGGCTGGCCTTGCCACAACACGGCTTGAGCACCGTGTTTGTGGTCGCCTTTATTTCGGCCACCTTGCTGCCCTTGGGCTCTGAGCCCGCGGTTTTTGGTTTGGTCAAACTCAACCCCGAGTTGTTTTGGCCAGCCATCCTGGTGGCAACGGCGGGCAACACACTGGGCGGCATGGTCAGCTGGTGGATGGGCTGGGGCACGCACAAGGCGGTGGGCCATTGGCGTCATTCCAGCAGCCATTCGCGTGCCTTGATTTGGTTGGAAAAACTCGGCCCCAAAGCCTGCCTGCTGGCTTGGCTGCCCCTGGTGGGCGACCCGCTTTGCGCCGTGGCCGGTTGGCTCAAAATGCCGTTTTGGCAATGCACTTTTTACATGGCGGTGGGCAAATTTGCCCGCTATTTGGTCATGACGGGTGGGCTGTTGTGGGTGTTTCCCCAAAGCATCTTGGCTTAAAGAAATCAAACTCTTGCTGGGTCAAGCCGCACCTTGAACTTGCGTCAGGCCAATGGTCTTGGCTTTGGCTGAACCATGCACATGAAAGCCAACAGCGCTGAGCCTGCTTTGGCCCCTCCCCCACTCAGGTTCAGCCCATCTTTGGATGGGCCTTTTTTATGTTGTGAATTGAAATACCAAGTGAAGTTGATTCCATTCAAAAATGTCGTAGCTGGCGTGCAGCCTTCATGCCAATTTGGCCATGAGAATGCCTTAATGGCCCTTTGTGCCTTGCGCTGCCATGGTCAACAAGGCATGCTCTATGGCTCTGGTGTATGCCACAACATCCCAACCTGGGCGCGCTTGCAGTCTTGCACGCAAACCGCGTTTGAGCTTGAGCAAAGCGGCTCGGTCACTGGCCATGCGCACTGCGGTTTGCACATAGGCTTCGTCGTCGTGTGCGATCCACTCGGGCAAACCGGCTGCCCGCATGAAGCTGGCACCCATGCGCGAGACAAAATGCGCGCCTTCCAGGGTGATGACCGGCACGCCCATCCACATCGCCTGCAGGCTGGTGGTGCCCCCGTTGTAGGGCATGGGGTCAAGGGCGATATCGACATCGGCGTATTCGGCCATCATGTCGGTCAAACCCGTGGGGCCGCGAAAAGCCACCCGCTTCAAGTCAACCCCTAAAGCGAGCAGACGCTCGCTGAAGGCGGCCACCGCACTGTTGTCTCCAAAGCTGGGCGCCTTGAGCAACAGGCGTGCGTCTGGCAACGCCTCCAGCACCTTGGCCCACAAGCGCAAAGTGCGCGGCGTCAGCTTGGGCACATTGTTGAAAGAAGCGAACGTCAATGGCCGATGCGCCATGTCCTCTGTCATGACAGGAAACGGGTAGTCGGTCTCGGGTGCATAGCAAAACACGCCATGTGGCAGACGCCAGACACGCTCTGAACACAAGCCATCTGCTGCTTCGGGTGTGACCACGGAGTCACCCAAAATCCAGTCGATATTGGGAACGCCGGTGGAACCCGGGTAGCCCAAGTAAGTCACCTGCAGTGGGGCCGCTCGCTGGGCAAACAAACGCATGCGCTGCTGCCCTGTGTGGCCGGCCAAATCTAACAGCACCTCGATCGCATCGGCGTCGATGCGCTTGGCCAGTTGGGTGTCGTTGAGCGTGGTCACCTCTACCCAATTGGCCACACGCTGCTGTGCCAAACGGGTTTGGTCGTCGTAACTCACGCCAGTGAAATAGACGAACACGTCAAACCGGCTGCGGTCCAACTCGCGCAACACCGGCTGCATGAAAATGTTGACCGGGTGCTGGTGATGAAAGTCGGCAGACACGATGCCCAAACGCAAACGTCGCCCCTCAAGGGGCGCACGCACAAAACTTTGGCGAGAACGGGCGCCCACACCCCAGGGCGCAAACAACTGACGGTGCAAGTCGGCCACCGCCTGCGCGTGCAGGCTGTCGCAGTAGAGCGAGGACATGGCTGCACTGGATGCGAAGCTGGCGCCATCCGTTTCGGCGGCCAACTCGCGGTAAATGGCCAGTGCCGTGTCGGCATCGCCGCGACGCCCGGCCATGGAGGCACGCATGCTTCGGGCACCGGGCATGGGCGCCAGAGCTTGCGCTTGCAGCAGCACTTGCTCGGCTTCGGCCATCTGCCAGCACTCGGCCAGCAAATGGGCCAAGTTCCAAAGCGCACTGCTGCTGTCGGGGTGCAATTGGGCATTGCGGCGCAAAACGGCCAGCGCTTCTTGCCATAAGTTGAGCCTGAAACTCAGCGCCCCCAAACGGGCCAAAGCGGCCTCAGAGCGTGCGCTGGAAGCAGCGGTCAAGGCTGCCATGCCATGGTCCTGCTGCCCCAATCGCCACAACGCCTCACCCAGGTCAATCTGCAACTCGGCGCGCTGCTCATGCAGCGCGGGTTCGTCCAGATCTGCTGCCGTGCCCAGGGCCTGCAAGCCGCGTTGCAAGGCACTTACCGCACCTGCGGCATCGCCTTGCTCCAGCCGATACTGCCCCATGCGGTGCGCCGCCACGGCCTGTTTGACCCTGCGGTCAGCCACGGGTTCGCTTTTGGCCAATTCGTTCAGCGCATCAGCGAAGGCCTGCTCACCCAATTGGGCTTGACCCAACAAGGGCAACACCCGTGCCATACCCAAATAAGCTTCATGGCGTGTAGGCACCGAGTTGATGGCGTGCTGGTAAGCCCCTGCGGCCTGTTGTAACTCGCCAATTTGGCGACACAAATGCCCCGCCTCTAACCAAGCGCTGTAATGGGCAGGCTCCAAACGCAGCACCGCGGCAAAAGCCTCGCGTGCGCTCTTGACTTCACCCAGCTTGGCCAAGCAACGGGCCCGGCCCAGGTGGGCAGCGGCCAGGGCCGGGGTCTGGGCCACCGCTTCACCATAAGCGGCCAAGGCCTGAGCCCAGTCGCCCAACCGCCAAGCGGCGTTGCCTCGGTTGAAGGCTTCGGCTCCCGTCACACGATAAGCACCCCTTGGCTCAGGTAAATGGTGGCCAAGCTGTTGTTGTGGTTCCAAACGTTGTAAGCCATGTTGTCCAAGGTTGCGGCAGCAGCTTGGGTCCAACCCGCCGTGCCTGCGCCGTCGGCGAGGTCCACTTGGTCGCCGACGGTGCCCTTGACCATCAGCTGCTGACGTCCGGTCGACGCAAACGTGTTCGCCGAGCCCATGTCGAGCACATCAAACACATTGAGCTTGAGGCTGTTGTTACCGCTGCCGGAGATGTCGAGCACCTCCACACTGTCAATGCGGCTGCCGCCGTCAGGGTTAGAGCCAGCCTGGTTGGCCACTTGGGTCAGGTCCAAGGTCAAGCCAGCGCCTGTCAAGGCGATGATGTCTTTGCCTGTGCCACCGTCAATGCGCGCCAACTGTGCTGTGTTGCCACCGCTGCCCATGGAGCTTTGCAGTGCGGTGATCATGGTGCTGTCGATGTTGAAGGTGTCGTTGCCTGCACCGCCGTAAAGCACGCTGGCAGCTGCAGCGGTCAGGGTGTCGTCGCCAGCTCCAGCCACCAAAGTTTTGGCCACGCCGCCATCGCTTTGGGTGTCGTTGCTCGAAGTACCTAACCAGTCAACCGTGGTCTGGTTGAACGCTCCGCTGGTGCTGCCGAAAATCACGTAACTGCGGCCAGTCCCCCCGACGGCAAATTGAGCACCCACAATCAGATCGGCCAAACCGTCGCCGTTGACGTCGCCAGCCGAAGATACGCTGATGCCACTTCGATCACCGGGATCTTGCCCGTTGATCACAAAACCACCCAAACCACCTGCCACATTCGACAAATCCACCGCATCGGTGCCCGTCTTGCCAAATACCACGTAGCTGCGTCCGGCATTCGCACCCGCACTCGGGTCACTGTAGGATGCCCCAACGATCAAATCAGCCAAGCCGTCGCCGTTGACGTCGCCAGCCGAAGATACGCTGAATCCACTGTTGTCACCATCACTTTGGCCGTTGATCACAAAGCCACCCGTCCCGCCCGCCACATCCGCTAAGTTGACCGTTCCTGTTGCTGTTTTACCAAACACCACGTAGCTGCGTCCGGCATTCGCACCAGCAATCGGGTCACTGCTGGATGCCCCAACGATCAAATCAGCCAAACCGTCGCCGTTGACATCTCCAGCAGTTGAGGCGCTGATTCCACTGCCATCATAAGCACTTTGGCCGTTAATCACGAAGCCCCTCAAGCCACTCTCCAGATCCTGGAAGGTCACCCGTGCAGTATCCGTCTTACCAAACACCACAAAACTCCGCCCTTCATACAACAGGGTAGATCCCACAGAGCTCTGACGGACACCCATGATCAGATCAGCCAGACCGTCGCCGTTGACATCGCCTGCGGATGAGAACGATGCCCCTCCAGCCACCGCGAACCTGACCTGAAAACCGCCTGTGCCATTCCGAACTGCTGTCAGATCCACGGCCTCTGCGTTCGTCTTACCGAACACCACGTAGCCCCCTGCTACAGAGGGATCTGGGTTATAAGTAGCGTACACGAACACATCAGCCAAACCGTCGCCGTTGACATCACCTGCCGACGAGACGCTTGAACCTATACTTGAGGCGTTCCATGGAATGTTGATCGCAAAGCCTTCTGTTCCGCCCACCAAGGCCAAAACGTTTACAGCTTCCGTACTCTTCTTACCAAACACGACATAAGCACGGCGTAAAGTGATGGAATTGTCAGTGTTAGAGTCCCTTGCACCCACGATGAGATCTGCCAGACCATCTCCGTTCACGTCGCCAGCCGAAGACACGCTCCAGCCTGTATAGTTATTTTGGTATCCACCATTGATTACAAAACCGCCCGTCCCGCCCGCCAAGTCGGCCAAGTTAATCGCACCTGTTCCTGTTTTGCCAAAGACCACATAGCTACGCCCGGCATCACGACCTGTAAGTGTGTCACTGCTGGATGCCCCAACGATCAGATCGACCAAGCCGTCGCCGTTGACATCGCCAGCCGAAGATACGCTGACGCCACTTTGATCACCAGCACCTTGGCCGTTAATCACAAAGCCCCCATTGCCCGCCGCGATGTCTAACAATTGCACGGGCACGGGCACGGATTCCAGCCTGTAACTTTGAGTGGCAGCACTGCCCGCGTTGCCCGCCGCATCTCGCACCTGCAACCGGATGCTGCTGGTGCCCGAAAGGATGGCACCGTCCCAGCTGATGGCTACACCCGTCGCTTTGTTGGTGATGTTGACCCAGCTGCTGCCACCATTGACAGAGCCGTACAGCGTTTCGCCCAAAGCCAGTGCCGAACTGAGTGTGGCGGTGATGGTTTGTGTTGCGGTCTTGGTGATGAAGTCCCCCGGCGTGTCGGTATCGGCACTGATGCCAATGCCGCTGACGGTGGTGGTTGGGGCAGTGGTGTCCAGCGTGTAAGCCTGCGTGGCCGTGGGAGCCGCGTTGCCTGCTGCATCACGCACTTGCAGTTTCATGCTGCTGGTGCCCGATAACGTCGCACCGTCCCAGCTGAGCGTGGTGCCCGTTACTTTGTTCGCGATATTGACCCAAGTGCTGCCGCCGTCGACCGAGCCGAACACGGTTTCACCTGCGGCCAGCGTGGCGCTGAGGGCGGCGGTGATGGTTTGTGCAGCCGTCTGGGTCTCAAAGTCTGTGGCCGAGGTGCCGGTGTCGGCGCTGATGTCGATGGCACTCAGGGTGGTGGTGGGCGCGGTGTTGTCAAACGTGAAGGCCTGGGTAGCCGTCGTGCCCACGTTGCCCGCCACATCTCGGACTTGCAGTTTGATGCTGTTGGAACCCGACAGATTAACGCCCGTCCAGCTGATGGCCGAGCCGCTCACCTGGCTGGTGATGTCGGCCCACGTGATGCCGTTGTCCAGGGAGCCATAGACCTTTTCGCCCGTGCCCAGCGGTGCGCCCAAGGTGGCCGAGATGGTTTGCGAAGGGACATTTGTCACGAAGTCGGTGGCCAATGTGCCCGTGTCTGCACTCAGGCTGATGCCCTGAACCGAAGTGGGCACACCGGTGTCAACCGTCAGGCTCAGTGCGCTGCTGGTGCCGCTTTGGTTGCCTGCGGCATCGGTGTAGCGGTAGGTCACAGAAAAAACGCCATCGGCCAAGGCCTGTGTGGGCTGCAAGGTGCGTGCGCCGCTGTTGTAAGTGGCTGCAACGCGCTGGCCATCGACCAGCAGTTCGATGCCAGTGACTCCCAAGGGCAGTGGTCCCACATCAAGTGCCGGACGGTTGACGCTGGTGATGTTGTCGGTACCGCTGGTGCCGCTGTCTTCGCCGACAGTTAAGTCGGGCGCAGCTGTGGGGGCATCAGGGGCCGTGGTGTCCAGTGTCGTGTTGAAGGTGGCCACAGTGCCTTGGTTGCCCGCAGGGTCCACCGCTTTGAACATGATGCTGCCCGCGCCGGCAGGCAGGGTCACGTTGCTCCAGTTGATGGTGGTGCTGCTGACGCTGGTGGTGATGTCTTGCCAAGTGGTGCCGCCGTTGAGCGAAGCCAGCAATTTCTCGTTTCCTGCCAAGGCTTGGCTGAGCGTGCCGGTGATGGTTTGGCTGGCCACGTTGGTGATCAAGTCTATGGTGCTGATGCCTGTGTCGGCGCTCAGGGTGAGCGCTGTCACATTCGCTTGCGGTGCTTGGGTGTCGATGGACAGGGTCTTGAAGCTGCCGGTTGCACTGCGGTTGCCGGCAGCGTCTTCCACATAGGCCAAGTACTTGTAGGCACGGCCGTCTTGCAAGCCGCTGTCGGTCACGCTCCAGCTTGTGCCAGCAGGCTTTAAGCCATCGCTGTTGGTCACGCGCACCAAAGCACCGGGGCTGGACGGATTGGTCACGTCTTGGCGGTACACCACCACGCGGGCGTCGCCGCTGAGGGCCGCACTCAATGTGCCGCTCAGCGTAGGGGTGGTGTCATCGCTCAGTGATGTGGTGCTGGTGGCCCAGACATCGCCAGTGATGTTGCCCACGTTGTCTTGTGCACCCAGCATGTTGGCAGTCGTGGTGGGAGCCGTCAGGTCAACACCCAAACCGCTGAACACATAGCTGGCGGTGATGTTGTTGGCGGCACCTGTACCGCCTGCCAGACTTACGGTGTAACCATAGGTGCCTGCGACCCAGGATGAGGCAGGTACGGAGAAAATAAATTTGCCTGCGTTTTCCCCTGTGCCGGTGTAGCTGACCCGCGTGGGCGTGAAAGGCGTAACGCCTCCTCCGGGCGCAGTCATGGTCACCGTGAGGTTGGACTCGGTAATGGCCGCCAAAATGGGACCGCTGCTGACCACGTTGCCGGTGATGAGCACGGTGCCCGCGTTTTCTGCAATGTTGATGCGGTCGTCACCGGCCACAAAGTTGGGCGCAATCGATGCGGCAGCAGCGGTGAAGTCCCAGCCGCTGGTGCCTGTTAACAAGTTTCCGGAGAATGCCTCGCCCGCCAAGTCGACAAAGGTGCCTGAGGCCAGCGTGACGTAGTACTGGCTTCCCAAGGTCAAACCTGGCAGGGTGATGAACACGTCGGTGCCATCTTGGATCACCACCGCGCTGTTGGTGACAGCGAGGGTCACGACAGCGGTGGAGTTGCCCACTTCAAACAACTGGATGTTGCCTGTGCCTTTGACCACCTCTTTGGAGAACACCAGGTTCAGCGTGGCGGTGTTATTGACGGCGTTGGCGATCATTCCGCCATCTTTGGGGATGAATTCTTTGATGTAAGGACCGGCGAAGTCGTATTCGGTGACGGTTTTGCTGTTGCTGGCGGCGTTGCCTGCAGTGTCAGTGACCGTCAACAGCAGCTCTTTGGTGCCCGCTAGTCGCAAAGCAGTCAATTCAGGGTCGCTGGGCACATACTGCCAAGTGCCGTTGTTAGTGACGATGGTGCCTGTTATGGCTTGTCCTGCGATGGAGAGGGACAAGCTGGTGCCCGGCTCAAACGTTCCATGGATGCCACCAGCGGCAGCGCTTGTGATGGCCGCATTCAAAGGCGCTGTGGTGTCGATGGTCACGCTCAGCGGATCGCTCGCAATGCTGGCGTTGCCTGCCAGGTCAAGGTGGCGATAGGTGATGGCGTGCACGCCATCGGGCAGTGCTGTGTCAGGGCGAATGGCGCCGCTGCTGTGTGTGGCAGCAACCTTTTGTCCATCGACCAGCAGTTCGATGCCGGTGACGTTGATGGGCAGTGCGCCCACTTGGAACCGAGGCTGGCTGT
>CAMCNQ010000115.1 GCA_945875955.1 Limnohabitans sp. Rim8
TTCTGGCGAATGGCCTTCCACCAAGGCTTCAACCGCCTCACGCGCCAATTGCACGCCGTGATGGGCGTCGGCCATGGCCAGCAACATGTCGACTTGCTGAGCCGGGCTGGGGGCACGACCGGCCACATGCAAGCCGTGCGGAATCAGGGTGTATTCCAGCTCCAGCATTTCTTCGCGCAAGCGCATCATTTGTCGGTCCAATTCAGCACCCATGACGGCCGCGTCCCAGGCTGGCTCTGCAGCCACCAAATCCAGCTCCACCGCTTGGGCTTGAATGACTGCGGCCAAGTCCACGCGCTCGTTGTTGCCGTTCTCCAATGCGCGCCAACGCTCAAGGGATGACTTCAGCTCGTTCAAACCTTTGTACAAACCGGCTTGCGCAATCGGTGGCGTCAGGTAACTGATCAAGGTGGCCCCTGAGCGGCGCTTGGCAATGGCACCTTCAGAGGGGTTGTTGGAGGCGTACAAATAGATATTGGGCAAATCGTCAATCAAACGATCGGGCCAGCAGGTGCCGCTCATGCCAGATTGTTTGCCCGGCATGAATTCCAGCGCGCCGTGGGTGCCGAAGTGAAGCACCGCATGGGCTTTGAAATCTTCACGCAAGTAACGGTAGAAAGCCGAGAAAGCATGCGTGGGGGTCAAGCCTTTTTCAAACAGCAAGCGCATGGGATCGCCTTCGTAGCCAAAGGAAGGCTGCACGCTGATCAGTACATTGCCAAACTTCTTGCCCAAGACAAATATAGAGCTGCCATTGCTCAATTGGCGACCAGGCGCTGGACCCCACTGGGCTTCAATCTCTTTGAGCCAACGCTCGCGCTTGACATGGTCGTCAGCAGAGATCAAGGCATGCACATTGGCGTCTGCGCCGTATTGAGCGGCGTTGCCGTGCAACAGTGCATCACGCATTTCATCGATGCTGGCCGGCATATCCACTTGGTAGCCTTGCGCCTTCATGGCGGTCAGGGTGTGCCACAAAGACTCGAAAACAGACAAAAATGCGGCCGTGCCGATGTTGCCGGCATTGGGTGGGAAGTTGAACAGCACAATGGCCACATTGCGGTCTTGTCGCTCGCTGCGCTTCAAAGCCACCATCTTGCTCACCCGCGCCGCCAGCATGATGGCGCGCTCTGGGCAAGAATGCATGTCTTGCGCGCTGCTGCTTTCGCCAAACGTGCAAGCATGGTGACAACCTGTGCAGGTCACCCCTGCGGCACCAGGACGCCCACCAAAAACAATGGGGCTGGTCGAGCCGTCCAGTTCTGGAATGGCCACCATGATGGTGCTTTCAACGGGCAACAGGCCTCGGTCAGAGCCGCCCCACTGGTCCAGGGTTTGAAATTCCACGGGATGCGCAGCAACGTAAGGCACATCCAGCTTGGCCAACACCTCTTCGGCGGCTTTGGCGTCGTTGTAGGCGGGCCCGCCAACCAGTGAAAAACCGCTGAGCGAGACCACAGCATCGACGCAGACTTGACCATTCTTCATGAAAAATGCATCAATGGCAGGACGCGAATCCAAGCCAGCGGCAAACGCCGGAATCACGCGCAAACCTTTGGCTTCCAGGGCAGAAATCACGCCGTCGTAATGCCCTGCATTGCCTGACAGCAGGTAGGAGCGCAACAGCAAAACACCGACCGTGCCTTTGACGGGGATGCCAGCGGGCAAAGGCAAAGCATTTGAATCTTCACTGTAACGCCCGTTCATGCGGGGGTGGTACACACCCACCTCGGGGTAGTCCACCGGTGGCTGCACCTTGACTTTTCCTCGCAATGATTTGCGAGGGCCATCGGCACCACGGTCAATCAAGTGGCGCACCATGTTCAGTACGTTGTCGTCAGAGCCGCCCAGCCAATACTGCAAGGTGATGAAATAAGAGCGCACGTCTTGCGCCGTGCCTGGGATGAAACGCAGCAATTGCGGCAAGCGGCGCAACATTTTCATTTGCGCTGCACCACCGGTTGCGGGCTTGTTTTTGCTGCCCCCACGCAGTTTCTTGAGCAATGCCATGGGGCCGCTGGCGGGTTTGCTCATGTCAAACTGACCAAAGCGCGTGAGTTGCGTCACTTCGGTGGCACTGGCCATGCAAACCATGGCGTCGCAGTTCATGCGGCGGGCGCGCAGATCGTCCAAGATGGGCAAAAAGTGGTCTTCCAGGAACAGCATGCCGCACAACACAATGTCGGCTGAGGCAATGTCGGCCTTGCATTTGGCAATGAGGGCATCGTTGCCCGTGTATTCAGAGGCTGCGTGCAGGCTCCAAGTCAGGCCCGGAAAATCTCTTCTCAATTGGTCATTGGCGCGATTGAACGAACTCGCAAAGTGCGTGTCCATGGTGACCACCACCATGCGAATGGGCGTGACGTCTCGCGGCAAGGGTTTAGTGCTGCGAGAAGTAAGCTTTAGATTCATAAAGAGTCTCCGTCGTGATGAGTGACACGCCACGTTCGATCGCATAACGTTCTGTATTTCGGCGGGCTTTGCCACGGACGAAAAACGGAATTTTTTTCAGTTCTTTTTCTGCGTCAGCATCCCATCTCGCCATGCCGGTGATGTTGGGTGTGTCTGCAGCCTGTTGCGGCTGGGGTACTGACGCCAGGTCTTGCGCCGTGGGCATTGGCGATGCCTGGCTGGATTGGCTGGCGGCTTGAACACCACCACCCAAATGAGAGGGCGCAGCATCCTCATGGAATTCGGCGTCGCCGCGGAACATCCCAATCAGGTGCTCCTCCAGGCCCATCATCAGCGGGTGTACCCAGGTGTCAAACAGCACGCTGGCCCCCTCAAAGCCCATTTGCGGTGAGTAGCGGGCGGGGAAATCTTGCACATGCACGGGTGCTGAAATGACCGCACAAGGCACGCCCAAGCGCTTGGCGATGTGGCGCTCCATTTGCGTGCCCAGTACCAATTCAGGATTCAACTGCGCGATGTGGGCCTCAATTTCCAAATAGTCGTCGCTGATCAAGGCCTCCACACCGTATATTTTTGCGGCTTCACGCACTTCGCGAGCGAACTCTCGGCTGTAAGTGCCAATGCCCACCACCGTAAAGCCCATTTCCTCAGCCGCCACTTTGGCGGCGGCCACGGCATGCGTTGCATCGCCAAACACGAACACCCGTTTGTTGGTCAGGTAGTTGGAATCGACCGAGCGGCTGTACCAAGCGGCCCGCGATACAACTTTGGACAAGGTGGTCTCTGCATCAAGACCAGCGATTTGCGCCACTTCACGAACAAATGCACAGGTTGCTGAATGCCCAATCGGAATGGTTTTGGTAAATGGTTGGCCAAAGCTGCGTTGCAACCACTGCGCACTCAAGTTGGCAATTTCAGGGTAAAGAACCACGTTGAAATCGGCATGCGCCAAGCGGGCGATGTCGTCAGGTGTGGCCGTCAAGGGGGCGACCACATTGATCTCCACGCCCATGTCGGTCAGCAGCTTGCGTATTTCTGTCAGGTCATCGCGGTGCCTGAATCCCAAGGCTGTGGGCCCTAAGATATTGCAACGTGGCTTGGCCGCTTCAGTGCTTTGACCTGGGTCTTTAGGAACAGCCAGATGGCGTACCAGTTGGTAAAAAGTTTCTGAAGCCCCCCAATTTTCTTTGCGCTGATAAGACGGCAACTCCAGGGCCACCACAGGGATAGGCAATTTCAGGGCTTTGCACAATCCGCCCGGGTCGTCTTGAATCAACTCGGCTGTGCAAGAAGAGCCGACCAGCATGGCTTTGGGTGAGAATCGTTCAAATGCATCGCGGGCAGCGGTCTTGAACAACTCGGCGGTGTCGCCCCCCAAATCACGCGCTTGAAATGTGGTGTAAGTGACCGGTGGGCGTTTTTGCAAACGCTCAATCATGGTGAACAGCAAATCAGCATAGGTGTCGCCCTGGGGTGCGTGCAACACGTAGTGCACCTCCTCCATCGCCGTGGCCACTCGCATGGCCCCCACGTGGGGCGGTCCTTCGTAAGTCCAGAGTGTCAATTGCATGGTCTGGTCTCCTTCAAGCGGCCAAGCGCATGCGGCGCACCAAAGGTCGGGTGAACAGTTCAGCCAGATCGCCCGCTTGGTCAAAGCCTTGAATCGGTGTGAAGACCAATTCAATGGCCCACTTGGTGGTCATGCCCTCGGCCTCTAAGGGATTGGCCAAACCCAAACCACAGACCACCAGATCGGGTTTCACGCTGCGGCAACGGTCCAGTTGTTTTTCCACATCCTGGCCTTCCGAGATCAAGGTGCCAGCGGGCAACAATGCCAATTCCTTGGCCATGTGCTGGCGGTGCAAATAAGGTGTTCCCACTTCCAGCAGACGCATGCCAAGCTCACGCGATAAAAATCTGGCCAGTGGGATTTCCAGTTGCGAGTCTGGGAAGAAGAAGATGCTCTTGCCATCCAAGTGCAGTTTGGCTTTGGCCAAGGAGGCCGTGGCCCTGGCCTGCGGCGCGCTCACGGCGGCTTCAAACCGTTCGGGCGAGACGTCAAATGCCAAGGCCGCGGCTTCAAGCCAAGTCCTTGTGCCTTCCACACCCAAGGGAAACGGCGCGGGCAAAAGTTGGGCACCACGTTCTTGCAACAGACGGGCTGTATCGGCCAAAAAAGGTTGCGCCAAGAGCAAGCGCGTGTGGGCACCGATGCTGGGCTGATCGTCCGCACGGCGTGACGGGAAAAAGCGCACACGCTCAATGCCCATGTGACGAAGGATACGCACAAACTGGTCTTCCACCACATCGGCCAAGGTCCCGACAATCAGCAGCTCAGGCGCTGCATGGATGACAGGTGCGTGCAGCTCGGGCACCATCGAGGCCAAGCAGGCGTCCTCACCCTGTGTGAATGTGGTTTCAATGCCGCTGCCTGAATAATTCAGTATCCGAACCTTGGGGGAATACTCTGCAGACAGCCGGGAGGCCGCACGCGACAAATCCAGTTTGATCACTTCCGATGGGCATGAGCCCACCAGGAACAGCAATTTGATTTCTGGTCGGCGTGCCAGCAGTTGGTTGACCACCCGATCGAGTTCGGTATGGGTATCGGCCAAACCCGCCAAATCACGCTCGTCGATGATGGCGGTGCCAAACCGGGGTTCTGCAAAAATCATCACCCCTGCTGCCGACTGAATCAGGTGGGCACAGGTACGCGATCCGATCACCAAAAAGAAGGCATCTTGGATCTTGCGGTGCAACCAGATGATGCCGGTCAGGCCGCAGAACACTTCTCTTTGTCCGCGTTCAATCAGCGGGCTCACATCGGTGCAACCCAAGGCAGATTCCGCGCGAATAGGGATGACGGTGCTCATCAGATGGCCCGAACATTCGAAGCCATTTGGGCTTCGGGGACTTTTTGCATTCGGGCCATGCGCAATTTGCGAATGTACTGTGCCGCATTGATGAAGTAGGTGCCGTAGGCGGCCAAAGCCAGCCACAGTTGGTCGGTGGAGGACCATTGCCCTTGCCACCACACCCACAAGTAAGCCGTGTGCAATGCCAGGACCACCATGCTGACCACGTCTTCCCAGAAAAACGCATGGGCAAACAGGTATTTGCCGTAAACCACCTTCTCCCAGATGGAGCCAGTGATCATGATGGCGTAGAGCACCAGGGTTTTGATCACCACCGACGCCAAGGCCCAATCGGTGTGTTCGCCCGTCTTCAAGCTGTTCAAAACCAGATACAGGCTGATCAGGAAAACCAAAAATTGAATGGGTGCCAAGACACCTTGAACCAATGTCCACTTGCTTGCATCACGCCGAGCACGTTGCTCCGGCGTGTACAAAGCCTGGGGTTGGAACTGCTGCATTTCAGACCTTTTTTGAACTTCAACTGAGCTCACTTTAAGGATTGAAACCCAGAGTGTCAATACAAATTGACAATAAAAATGTTGTTCAGGGTTTACACCTAATCTTTTTTAAGCCAAATTCATTGACACTGTCAGGGTACATTTGCACAAGGGGTGCTTGAAGTGGCTCAATTTAAATTTGAGAAATCGGCTATTTCGCAGAAAAAGCCTTGGACCTTTGAAGTGCTCGCTTCAAAGGTCAGGTTTGGCTTGGCCGCCAGTCCGCACCTGGTGGCGGGGACTGCGTTTTTTAAAAAGGCATCTCTCGATCACCGCCAAGTGGCCTTGCTTTCAGAAGCCAGTCTTAAAAGCATGGAAGAAACCCGAGACATGTTGCTCGGTTGGCACAGAATGGGCCATACGTTGGCAGACATTTACCTCAATGGCATCGGCCCGGCTGCCAATCTCTTGGGGGAGCGTTGGTTGTCCGACGAGATGAGCTTTGTCAACGGCACCATTGCCTTTTCGCGGCTGCATCAAATTTTGCATGAATTCAGTGCCGAATTTTTAGCAGAAGGTCGCTCAGAGCCCAATGGCTTGAACCTGTTGTTGATGACCGAACCTGCCTCCAAGCATGGTTTGGGCGTGTTCATGTTGAGTGAATTTTTCCGCCAAGCCGGCTGGAATGTGAGCTTGGCAGCCCCACAGGACTTGGAGGAATTCAAACGCATTTTTCACTCGGATTGGTTTGATGCGGTGACCCTGTCGATTTCCACAGATCGCCAATTAGGCCCTGTGGCCCAGGCGTTGTTGGAACTTGTGCCCATGGCTGTGAACCCCCATTTGAAAATCTTTGTAGGCGGCCCCATGGCACAGATGGCCCCAGAAAAGTTGGCTTGGCCAGGGATTCAAATTTTGAATGAAAAGGCCGATCGGGCCGTTTCCATCGTCACTCAGGCGATGAAAAAAACCGAACGTCAATCGACCGTGACATCCGGGGTGTACAGATTTTTTCCCTACGCCTAATCCGAGATCTCATTTCATGTCATATGCGGTTAAGATTGCTTTCATATTCAAAGGGTCTTTGACACTTTTATAAATACCAAAGAATTTTAATGAATTTTGATCAAATTGAGCCTGACACATTTTCCAAGTTGTTGGGGATGGTCTCGGACGTCAGCCTGATCATCAATGACCAAGGTGTTATAGAGGATGTGTCAACTGGGCAAGACACCATGGCCTCTTTGGGCTGCCAAAGTTGGATTGGCAAGCGCTGGATGGACACCGTCACGGTAGAGAGCAAGAAAAAAATCCAAGACTTGCTTGAAGTTCAACCTGAAACCCAGACCCTGACTTGGCGGCATGTGAACCACCCCACCCCTTCTGGTGGTGAGGCCGCCATTCAGTACATCACGGTCAACCTCAAAGGCCGAAAGTTGCTGGCGGTAGGGCGCAACCTGGAGCGTTTGGCCGAGCTGCAGCGGCGCTTGGTAGAAACGCAACAGTCGGTGGAGCGCGATTATTTGCGCTTGCGACACATTGAGGCGCGTTACCGCGTCTTGTTTGAAACAAGCCCCGAAGCGGTGATGATGGTGGATGCCCACTCTTTTCGCTTGTTGGAGGCCAATGTTGGCGCGCAGGCGCTGTTCAAAGACGCTGGCAAGCGTTTGGTGGGGCGAGATTTTCGCGAATGTTTTGCGCCGGAGAACCAAGGTGAAGTTCAGGCCTTGCTGCGAACCGCCCTGGCCACCGGACGCATTGAAATGTGTTCGGCCAGCGCGGCCGGTTCGGCATCGGCCCTGACGGTGTCTGCCACTGTCTTCAGGCAAGAAGGCGGGGCACAGTTTTTGGTCCGTTTGACGCTGCGCGAAAATCCGGCCGCATTGGGGCTGGAGATGGATTCGGCGGTTGTTTTAAGCCAAGCGATGGCGTATTTCCCCGATGGCTGGATTCTCACCGACACCGCGGGCAATGTGAAAAGCGTGAATGAAGAAGGCATGGCGCTCTTGGGCTTGACGGCGGCCTCGCAAGTGATGGGTCAGCCCCTGGAGCGCTGGATGGTGAGGGGGGCGGTCGATTGGGGCGTATTGAATACCTCGTTGAAGCAGCAATTGACGGTGCGCAATTTCGCCACCGAGGTGACAACTTTGTCAGGCATGACCCTGCCCGTGGAGATTTCTGCGGTCTACTTGGCCCAGCCCGAGCCCCTGTACGCGATCTTTGTGCGTGACATGGACCGTCGCATGCAAGCTTCTTCAAGCCCATCCCAGGCCTTGCCCAACCCTTTTATCGAGTTGGCCCAGCTGGTGGGCCGTCGGCCCATCAAAGACATTGTGGGCGATACGGTGGACACCATTGAGCGCATGTGCATTGAGGCTGCGTTGGAGCTCACACACAACAACCGTGCCTCTGCTGCCGAAATGTTGGGTCTTTCGCGGCAAAGCCTGTATGTCAAACTGCGCCGGTTTGGCATTTTGTCGGACAACGATCCGGACTCTTCACCGCCCTGATGGTTTGGCTGTATCAAATTTTTGACACATGGTGTCAACATGGATTGACATCACCCGGAATCTACCCATAATGGGGCCATGGACACCCAGAGCCTGCCCCTCACAAAACCCTTTAGTCGCCCGCGTTTGCGTACCGTGGCGGAGTTGCTCAAACCCATCACCTGGTTTCCACCGGTATGGGCATTTGCCTGTGGTGCCGTCGCTTCGGGCCAAAGCCTGACAGAAAATTGGTTTTTGATTTTTTTGGGCCTGATTTTGACCGGGCCCCTGGTTTGCGCCAGCAGCCAAGCGGTGAATGACTGGTTTGATCGCCATGTGGACGCCATCAATGAACCCCAAAGGCCCATTCCCTCGGGCCGCATGCCAGGCCGCTGGGGCTTGGGCATCGCCATTTTGTGGACGGTCTTGTCTTTGTTGTGGGCCACCATGATGGGCACCTGGGGCTTTTGGGCTTGCGCTTTGGCCATCGCCTTGTCTTGGGCTTACAGCACTCCTCCTGTGCGCTTGAAAAACAACGGTTGGTATGGCAATGCCGCCTGTGCACTGAGTTACGAAGGCTTGGCCTGGCTGACCGGCACGGCCGTGATGTTGGGTGGTGCATGGCCGGGTGAGAAAGCGGTGTTCTTGGCCCTGCTTTACAGCTTAGGTGCCCACGGCATCATGACTTTGAACGACTTCAAAGCCATTGAGGGGGACCGACGAATGGGGGTGGCCTCATTGCCCGTTCAACTCGGGGCGCTGGGCGCTGCGCGCGTGGCCTGTCTGCTGATGTGGTTGCCTCAAGTGGCGGTCTCCGCGCTCCTGATGCAATGGCAATTGCCTTGGCACGCTTTGGCCGTGCTGGTCTTGAGTTTCTTGCAATGGCCTTTGATGTGGAAATTTTTGAAGAGCCCGATTGAGCGCGCTTTGTATGTCAGTGCTTTTGGAGTTCCCCTGTTTGTCAGCGGCATGATGGTCAGCGCCTGGGGCTTGCGCCAGATCAACGCCTTGGGGGTCTCATGAAAGCCATGACCTTCGGTTGGTTAGAAATCATCCGTTTGGGTCTGGTTCAAGCCTGTTTGGGCGCCGTGGTGGTGGTGACAACCTCCACCCTCAACCGCATCATGGTGGTTGAATTGGCATTGCCTGCTT
>CAMCNQ010000116.1 GCA_945875955.1 Limnohabitans sp. Rim8
CTTTGCCCACCACCTTCAGGCCATTCAAAATGGCCGCGCCCACCACGATGGCCGTGCCATGCTGGTCGTCGTGAAAGACCGGGATCTTCATGCGTTCGCGCAGCTTGCGCTCGATGTAAAAGCAATCGGGCGCTTTGATGTCTTCCAAGTTGATGCCACCAAACGTGGGCTCCAGCGAGGCAATGATCTCAACCAGCTTGTCTGGGTCTTTTTCGTTGATCTCGATGTCAAAGACATCGATGCCAGAGAATTTTTTGAACAAGACGCCCTTGCCCTCCATCACAGGCTTGCTGGCCAGTGGGCCAATATCGCCCAAGCCCAGCACCGCCGTGCCATTGGTCACCACGCCCACCAAATTGCCCCGGCTGGTGTATTTGAAAGCGTTGGCGGGGTCTTTGACAATTTCTTCGCAAGGCGAGGCCACACCGGGTGAATAGGCCAGCGCCAAGTCGTGCTGGTTGACCAGTTGCTTGGTCGCGGCGATGGCGATTTTGCCGGGGGTGGGGAACTCGTGGTATTCGAGGGCGGCACGGCGCAATTCGGCGCGTTTTTCTTCGGCTTGGACCTTGTGGGTCATTGTGTTGCTCCGATGGGAGGCCATTGTGGCCATTGGCCTGGCCATTTGGTTTGTGCTGTGGGGCGCTCAGTCGGGGTGACGGATGCGTCTCGTTTTGATTGTAGACCTGAGCGGGTGCGGTTGCTGCCTGTTCATGGGCCTTTCGAAGGGCTTATGCGTCAGTTGGCTTTTGACTTTTACGCACAGATCAACGCAGGTGTTTCCAGGCTTTGTGCCGCAAGGCCTCGGCCACGCCCATGGCGCGAGCGCCGGGTATGACTTGAAAGCGGGCACCCGCTTGCAAAGCGCCCGTTTGCGCAACCGCCAGGTAAAAACCGCATCGGCCGCTTTGCACCATGTCTTTGGCGGCCAGGGCATAGCCCATGACGGCATTGAACTTGCCGCAGGGCTCGCGCGGTTGGGTCACGCGCAAAGCCACATTCCCAAAGTCCAAGGTGTCGCCCACGAAAAGGTCTTGCTCCAGCAGGCCTTGCAGGCTGAGGTTTTCGCCCAAAAAGCCAGGGTGAAGGTTTTCTTCAAACAGGTTTGCCCCCTGGCTTTGACGACGGGCTTGCCACCAAGGCAAATGTTCTGCAGGCAGGGCATAGACGGCTTTGCTCAAGCCGCCATGCACGCTGGGATCGGCCTGCTCGTCACCCAGCAAGCCCATTAGCCCGATCTGAACAGGCCCGGCCACCTGGGTTTTGCCAATCGCCGACATGCGCTTGCGGCCCGCCACCATGAGGGGGGCCACTTGCCCCACTTGCAAAGACAACAAGCGCCCGCTTTGCAGCTCTGGCATGGGCTTTAGCCTTTCATCAGGGCTTCGATTTCATCGGCTTTGACAGGCACACCGCGGGTGATCAGTTCGCAACCGGTTTCGGTCACGATGGCGTCGTCTTCAATGCGAATGCCAATGTTGTGGAATTGCTCGGGCACGCCAGGTGCAGGGCGCACATACAGGCCAGGCTCGATGGTCAGCACCATGCCCGGCTGCAAGATGCGGCTGGGGCGGTCTTTGATGAGCTCACCGCTCAAGGGGTCTTTGCGCTCGCTGATCTGGCCCACCTGCGAGGGCTCTACGTAACTGCCGCAGTCGTGCACATCCATGCCCAGCCAGTGGCCGGTGCGGTGCATGTAGAACTGGAAATAGCTGCGGTTGGCGATCACGTCCTGGGCGTTGCCAACTTTGTTTTGGTCGAGCAGGCCCACGTCCAGCAGGCCCTGCGCCAACACGGCCACCGTGGCCTCGTGCGGATCGACAAAGCGGGCACCCGCCTTGGTGGCCGCGACGGCGGCGTCTTGCGAAGCCAGCACCAGTTCGTACAGTGCGCGCTGCGGACCGGTGAACTTCCCATTTGCAGGGAAAGTGCGGGTGATGTCGCTGGCATAGCCATCGAGCTCGCAGCCCGCGTCGATCAGCACCAGATCGCCATCGCGAATCAAACCCGCGTCGGCCCGGTAATGCAATACGCAGGCATTGGCACCGCCCGCCACGATGGAGCCATAAGCCGGGTACTGCGAGCCGTGCTGGCGGAACTCGTGCAACAGCTCCGCGTCCAGGTGGTATTCGCGCACCTCTTGGCCCGCACGCAGCATGGCAGCGCTGCGTTGCATGGCGCGGATGTGGGCACCGGCGCTGATGGTCGAGGCCCGGCGCATGGTGTCTTGTTCGTGCAAATCCTTGACCAGGCGCATCTCGTCGAGCAGGCTGCAAAGGTCGCGCTGCAGCTCGGGACACAAAGCGCCGTAGCGCACCCGCGCCCTCACAGACTGCAGCCAGCCGTTCACCAAACTCTCCAGCCCGGTGTGGATGGCGAAGGGGTACCAGACGGTGCTGCGGTTTTCCAGCAACTTGGGCATGTGCGCGGCCATCTCGCCGATGGGCAGAGCGCGGCTCACGCTCAAGGTGGCGGGTGCGGCCTCGGGCCCTAAGCGAATGCCATCCCAAATTTCGCGCTCCAAGTCTTTGGCTTGGCAAAACAAGGTGGTTTCGCCTTCGGCGGTGATCACCAAGCACGCATTTGGCTCGGTGAAGCCGCTCAGGTAATAAAAGTAACTGTCATGCCGGTACAAAAAGTCGCTGTCGCGGTTGCGCTGGCGCTCGGGTGCTGTAGGGATGATGGCGATGCCACCAGCGCCCAATTGGGCGGCAAGATGGGCGCGGCGTTGGTTATAAATGGAAGTCATGCTGAGATTGTAGAAGGCGTGATCAGGAGCCTTGTGTTGACAAGGTGAATGCCACCATGGTTTGGTAAGCCAAGCCATTGAAGCTGGAAGGCGACGCCATGGCTTTGAAGCCAAGTCGTTCATAAACGGGGACGGCAAAAAGAGAAGAGCGTACTTTGAGCGCAGGGCCGAATGCCTTGGCACCCATTGCAAACTGCCAAAGTCGCTTTCCTATTCCCATTTTTTGTCGCTGTGGATGCACAAAAAAATATGTGATGACGGACTTGTCTTCGACCGCCAAAATACCCACGGTATTGTTGTCATGAATGGCCAACAACCAAACCATGCGCTCGGATGTGATCAAGGCTTCAATGGCTTGTGGTTGCAGGCTCTTGAGATACCAATTTGGGCAAGGTGAATCTTTGGAAAAGCAGCATGTTTCTGATGTCATTTCAACCTTAACCCGGCAGTTGGCCGCTTGCTTGCGCTTTCAACACTTGATGAATCAAACACTTGCGCCTACGACGGTCTTCACCTCATGGGTGAAACGCTGCACGGCCGCAGGTCTGCCGCTTCAGGCCTTTGGCGTTGTTGCTCGCACCCCCCGGACAGGCAGTCCGGGGGATACTCGCGCCTAGCCAGAGACCTGCTTCGTCAGCCCCTCGGCCGTGCCCAACTGCCGGATTAAGGTTCAATCAGCTTTGAAATTTCAGGTGCATCTGTTTTCGAGGCAACGCGGATTGAAACGGGGAATTTCACGATCACAGTTTTGTCGGGTGTCAAGGATTGGCCACTTGCGCACGCAGTTCCAACCCCAACGCGCCCACCACTTTTAAAATGGTGTCGAAACTCGGCGCACGATCCCCCGACAGTGCCTTGTAAAGGCTCTCGCGTGAGAGTCCGGCATCGCGCGCCACTTGGGCCATGCCTTTGGCGCGGGCAATGTCACCCAAGGCCTTGGCAATGAAGGCGGCATCGCCATCTGCGGCCTCCATGCAAGCCTCCAGGTAAGCCGCCATCTCGTGCGGGTTGCGTAAATGCTCTGCAACGTCATAGCGGGTGGTGGTGGTGATCGCCATTTTTATGCCTTTAAATTTTTCGCCAACCTCAATGCCGTTTTGATGTCTGTGCTTTGAGTCGGTTTGTCACCGCCAGCCAAAAGGATCACGATTTCTCGGCCTCTATGGGTGAAATACACCCGATAACCGGGGCCAAAATCTATTCGCAACTCCGATACGCCATCGCCTACGAACTTCACATCGCCCGGATTGCCTGCAGCCAGGCGTTCTACCCTGACCAGCACGCGAGCGCGTCCTTGCAAATCTCGAAGACTGTCAATCCACAACGCATAAACATCGGTTTTGCGGACTTGAAACATGTGCAAATTGTATCCAGCAGGCTACTTTGGGTCAAGCCTTTGACGCCCTGAGGCGATTGTCCCATTCCCCTTTCCCTATTCACCACTTCATACGTTCAGCTGCGCCAAGCGCTCGGGCGTGCCCACGTCGGTCCAGTCGCCAAAATAGATTTCACCGGTGACTTGGCCTTGGTCCATGGCCGTGCGCAGCAGTGGCGCCAGCGCCAGCGCCTGGCCCTGGGGGTTGCCTGCGGGCAACCCGCAGTGGGCGAAAAAGGACTGCTTGTACAAGGCCATGGTGCTGAAGGTGTGGTCACGGCCGGGGGCACCCTTGGGCAAGTTGAGCACTTGCCCTGTGGCCGAGAGGCCAAAGTCACCGCCAGGGTTGTGCGCCGGGTTGGGCACCAGCCACAGGTGGGCAAGGGCTGGGCTGGCCGCAAAGCGCGCTGCAGCGTCTGGCGAAAACACGAAATCAGGCGCAAACACATCACCGGCCACCACCCAAAAAATGGCGGCCAACTGAGGCAAGGCGCGCACGATGCCGCCAGCGGTTTCCAGCGCGTGGCCAAAGTCTTGCCCCTCGTGGGAATAACGCAGCCTGACTTCTGGCAGGCCAGGCCAGTGCTGGGCTTGGCCAAAATGCGAGGAGATGTGTTCACCCAGCCATGCGGTGTTGACCAGCTGGCTCGAAAACCCGCCACGCGCCAGGGCCTGCATGGGCCACTGCATGAGAGGCTGACCCCGCACAGACAACAAGGGTTTGGGGGTGAGGTCGGTCAAGGGCCGCATGCGTTCACCCCGCCCTGCGGCCAACACCATGGCCTGCGCCAGCTGGTGTGTGCCGTGGCTTGAATCAATTGCGTCGTTCATGGGGACGATGTTGCCACGAAGTGTTGGCTCGCCTGTCGTGTGTGCGGCATGCCCAAGGGGCGCGCTTGGACTAAAGTGAGGGCCACAGGGTGCTCAAGGCTGCTGACGATGAACAGAAAAGCCTTGTGACCCCCAACATTGGAGACCCGCACATGACCCGCCCCCCTTTGAAAGTGATTTTGGCCGCGCAAGCCGCCAGCGCGCGCTTGGCCGACCGGGACACCCCTTTTATTTTCAACGAGTGGTATGTGGCCGCTTTCGCCCATGAAGTTGGCGACCGCCTGTTGGCCCGAACCCTGCTGGGGCAGCAGGTGGTTTTGTTTCGCACTTCGGCACAAGAAGTGGTGGCGCTGGAGGACCGGTGCCCGCACCGCTCCATGCCTTTGTCAGCCGGCACCTTGGACCAAGACAGCGTGGTCTGCGCCTACCACGGCATGCGCATCAATGCACAGGGCGACTGCATCGAAGTGCCTTCGCAAGCCAATTGTCCGCACAACATGGGCATTCGGGCTTACCGCACGCTCGAGCGCGGCCCGGTGGTCTGGATTTGGATGGGCGATCCGCAGCTGGCCGATGCCGCCCAATTGCCAGACCAAGACTGGCTCAGCAGCCCGGGTTGGGAAACCTCCCAAGGGCATTTGCACCTGAAAGCCAGCTATGTGCGACTGCACGAAAACCTGCTGGACCTGACGCACCTGAGCTTTTTGCATGCCAAGAGCTTTGGCACGCCCGATTACGCCAAGGCGGCTTTTCAAAGCGAGATGGGTGAGGGCCGTTTTGCATTGCTGCGCTCCGTGGTGCCCACCACCTTGCCGCCTGTGTGGGCACAGCCCACGGGCCTGACGGGCAAAGACCAGGCTGCCCGCATCGTGCACTCGGCTTTTCGCAGCGTGGGCATGCATGAGGTGTCTGTGACTTTTTACGATTGCCATTTGCCCGAGGCGGGGCGGCCGACCTTTCGCATCCGCACCGCCCACATGCCCACGCCAGAAACGGCCACCACAACCCATTACTTCATTGTGCATGGGCGTGACTTTGCGCTGAACCAGCCCGCCACCACCCAGTTCATGCACGACCAGTTGTTTGTCGCCTTCAACGAAGACGTGGTGGGTTTGGCCCTGCAAGAGCAGGCCCTGGCCGCCACCCCGGCAGATGCGCTTTATGAGTTTTCGGTCGCCGCAGACGCACCGGCCGTGGCCATGCGGCGATTTTTGTTGACCCGCCAACAGCAGGAAGTGGCGGGCTGAAAGGCCTGCAAATCAGGCCACGGGCGCTCAAGGCGCTGAGCGACTGACAGGTAGGCGCGCGACCAACGCTAAAATCTCGGGTTTACCAGAACACCCCCTCGGAGCTGCCCACCATGGCCAACCCCCAACAAATGGCAAATGCCATCCGCGCCCTGTCTATGGACGCTGTTCAACAAGCCAATTCGGGTCATCCCGGCGCGCCCATGGGCATGGCCGACATGGCCGTTGCGCTGTGGGGTGATCACCTGCAACACAACCCCAAAAACCCGCATTGGGCCAACCGTGACCGCTTTGTGCTGTCCAACGGCCACGGCTCGATGCTGATTTATTCGGTGCTGCACCTGACGGGCTATGCCTTGTCGATCGACGACCTCAAGGGCTTTCGCAGCTTGCACAGCAAAACCGCGGGCCACCCTGAAGTGGGCCTGACCCCCGGCATTGAAACCACCACCGGCCCGCTGGGCCAAGGCATCACCAACGCGGTGGGCATGGCCTTGGCCGAAAAAATGCTGGCTGCCGAGTTCAACCAAGAGGGCCACGCCCTCGTGAACCACCACACCTATGTGTTCCTGGGTGACGGCTGCTTGATGGAGGGCATCAGCCACGAGGCCTGCGCGCTGGCCGGTGCATGGAAGCTGAACAAATTGATCGCCCTGTACGACGACAACGGCATCTCCATCGACGGCAAAGTCGCCCCCTGGTTCATTGACAACACGCCCCAGCGCTTTGCCGCTTACGGCTGGAATGTGATCGACGCGGTGGACGGCCATGACGCCGCAGCCGTGTCCGCCGCCATTGCCACGGCCAAGCACAGCGCTGACAAACCCACGCTGATCGTTTGCAAAACCGCCATCGGCAAGGGCTCGCCCAACCGCGCTGGAACCGCCAAGGCCCATGGCGAGCCTTTGGGCGCCGAAGAAATCAAACTCACCCGTGAAGCCCTGGGATGGAGCGCCGAGCCCTTCAAAATCCCCAAAGAAGTCTATGCCGACTGGGACGCCAAGGCCGCTGGCAAAGCCCGCGAAGCCGAATGGAACAAGCTGTTTGCTGCCTACAAAGCCGCCTACCCTGCACGGGCCAAAGAATTTGTGCGCCGCATGAAGGGCGACTTGCCTAAAAACTTCAACCAAGTCGCCTTTGACGCCGTGGTCGCCGCCCACACCCAAGGCCAGACCGTGGCCAGCCGCAAGGCCAGCCAGTTGGCACTCGAAGCCTTCACCGCCGCTCTGCCCGAAATGCTGGGCGGCTCGGCCGACCTGACCGGCTCCAACCTGACCAACACATCCAGCACCCCCGCTTTCCGCGTGGACTTGGCGGGTGACGTGGTCAAGACGCAAGAGGGTACGGCTACCGAAGGGGCCTCCCGTATCGGCCGCCACATCAATTACGGCGTGCGCGAATTCGGCATGGCCGCCATCATGAACGGCGTGGCCCTGCACGGCGGCTACATCCCCTACGGCGGCACCTTTTTGACCTTCTCGGACTATTCACGCAACGCCATTCGCATGGCCGCGCTGATGAAGCAGCGCATCATCCATGTGTTCACCCACGACTCCATCGGTCTGGGCGAAGACGGCCCGACCCACCAGTCGATTGAACACGCCGCCAGCCTGCGCCTGATTCCGGGCCTGGACGTGTGGCGTCCTGCCGACACGGCGGAGACCACCGTGGCCTGGGCCGTGGCGCTGCAAAACGCGCACCGCCCTTCGGCGCTGCTGCTGTCGCGTCAAAACCTGGCGTACGCACCGAAAAGCGATTTGGGCGACATCAGCCGCGGCGCTTACGTGCTGTCCGAGCCTGAAAACGTGGGCATCAAAAAGACCCACGGCGTGATCATCGCCACCGGCTCTGAAGTGCAACTGGCATTGGCCGCGCAAAAGCTGCTGGCCCAGCGCAAGATCGGTGTGCGCGTGGTCTCCATGCCCAGCACCAATGTGTTTGACCGCCAAGACACGGATTACAAGCAAAGCGTGCTGCCCAAAGGCTTGCCCCGCGTGGCGGTGGAAATGGGCTGCACCGACGGCTGGTGGAAGTACGGCTGCGCTGCCGTGGTCGGTATCGACACCTATGGCGAATCGGCACCGGCACCCGCCTTGTTCAAACATTTCGGCTTCACCGCCGAGAACGTGGCCGACACGGTGCACGCTGCGCTCTTGCGCAAGGCCTGAGCCTCACCCACCGAGGGTGCCCTGCGCCTGGGCACCCTTTGAACCTAAACCCGGCAGTTGGCCGCTTGCTTGCGCTTTAAAAACTTGATAAATCAAACACTTGCGCCCACGACGGTCCTCACCTCATGGGTGAAGCGCTGCACGGCCACTTTGATTACACGGTGGCGCACACCGAGGACGGCTTGGTCGTCAGCGGCCGAAAAACCAAACGCTCGCACCAACGCGATGCACACCAACTGCGCTGGGCTTGCCCGGCTTCACACGGCATAGCCGGGCGAGACCTTGTCCGCCAAGCGCAGCATGGCAGGCCACTCTTTCCAGCCCAGTGGGCTGCGCCCTTCGGGGTATTCCTTGAGCGTGGTTTTGTTAAAACCCAGGCGGCTGATTTGTTCGGCCACGCCAGCCGGCGGAAAGTTCAGCGCCTCACCGCAAGCCATGGCATCGAGCTGGGCCTGGCACGCCTTTTCCAGGTGCCACATGCTGCTGAAGGCTTCGGCCACAGAGTTACCCACCACCAAAGTGCCGTGGTTTCGCAAAATCATGACCATGTGGTCGCCCAAGTCACTGGCCAGACGCTGGCGCTCTTGCAGACTCAAGGCCAAACCTTCCGACTCGTGGTAGGCCACTTTGCCGTGAAACATCATGGCGTGCTGGCTCAGCGGCAACAAGCCGCACTTGAGCATGGACAGGGCCATGCCCGCACGGGTGTGCAGGTGCAGCACGCAGTGGGCATCGTCGCGCGCCATGTGGATGGCGCTGTGGATCACAAAACCCGCACGGTGCACATCGTGGGGACTGGGATCGACCTTGTGGCCATCGGCATCGATCTTGACAAGGCTGGAGGCGGTGATTTCGTCGAACGACCAGCCAAAGGGGTTGATCAGGTAAT
>CAMCNQ010000117.1 GCA_945875955.1 Limnohabitans sp. Rim8
GCACATGCGTGCGGCAGCCGCCCACGCCAGTCCCGAAGCGATCGAACGCGAGGTCTATCAGAAACGCTTTTTGGTCAAGCGCCCATTGCTCGAGGCACTGCAAACCCCAGCACCAGGGGCCCTGCTTTTGATCGATGAGGTGGACCGCGCCGACGAGCCTTTTGAAGCCTTTTTGCTGGAGTATTTGGGTGAATACCAAGTCAGCATTCCCGAATTGGGCACCATCAAAGCCGAGGTGCCACCGGTCACCATTTTGACCAGCAACCGCACGCGCGATCTGAACGACGCGGTCAAACGCCGCTGCCTTTACCAGTGGATGGATTACCCCGACCGCGAACGAGAATTGGCTGTGGTCCGCTCACAAGTGCCCCAAGCCAGCGCCCAACTCACTGAGCAGGTGGCCGAGTTTGTGAACCGCCTCAGAAGCCAACCCTTTGCCAGCGCTTTTCAACGCGCACCGGGCATTGCGGAAAGTGTCGAGTGGGCCAAGGCCCTGGTTGCGTTGGACACCCTGACCTTGGACCCGGAAGTGGTGCAAGACACGGTGGGCATTTTGTTCAAACAAAGAGAAGACATTGCCGCCATCACCCCGCTGCTGAAAGATTTGCTGGCCCCTGCCCCCACGGTGTTGGCATAAAACCGAGGTCTTTGCACCATGCTTTTGGGAGATGCCCGCAGCGGCAAACTCGCTGACAACATCACGGGTTTTGCCCGCGCCTTGCGCAGAGCGGGTTTGCCCTTGGATGCTTCGCGCATCAGCTTGGCCATCGCATCCACCCGTCACATTGGCCTTGAGCGCAAAGACGACCTGTCGGCCGCCTTGCAAGCTTGCATGGTGTCCAGGCAAGAAGACCTGCTGGTTTTTGAGCAAATGTTTTCGGCCTTTTTTCGCGACCCCGAGTTGACGCGGCAACTGTTGTCGCAGCTGCTGCCCAAGGCCCCGACAGCCACGCCCGGTGTGCCCCGCAAATCACGCGTTCAAGAGGCCTTGGCCGCCAAAACCCAACACAACGACCCGGGCCAGGCCAAGGAAGACGAGCTCAAATTTGACGCCGCCATGAGCGCCAGCAACAGGTCTCGCTTGCAGCAAGCCGACTTCCAAAGTTTGAGCGCCAGCGAATTCAGGCTGGTCGAGCAATTGGCCCGCAAAATCCGCTTGCCTTTGCCCAAAATACAAGGTCGGCGAACGCGTCCAGGCGGCCGCGGCGATCGCATCCATTGGGCCCACACCCTGCGCGCTGCGGCGCGCCATGACGGGGAGGTTTTTGTTTTGCCCCGCGTGCAGCGCCAAACCCAGGCCCTGCCCTTGCTGATCTTGGTGGACATTTCGGGCTCAATGGAGCGTTATGCGCGTTTGCTGCTGGCTTTTTTGCACCAGGCCACCCGCGACCACCCGCGCCATGTGTTTGCCTTTGGCACCGACTTGACCGATTTGTCCATGGCTTTCAAGCTCAGAGACTCTGACGAGATGCTGGCCCAAGCCAGCCTGCAAATACAAGACTTCGCTGGGGGCACCCAACTGGGCCAATCGCTCACGCACTTTCGCACATCGCACGCCAAAAAACTCTGCGGCAGACGCACCGTGGTGCTGCTCATCAGCGATGGTTTGGACACCGGCAGCGCAGAACAGCTAGACTCAGAACTTGTTTGGCTCAAACGCCGTACGCGCCATTTGCTTTGGCTCAATCCGCTGTTGCGGTTCGATGCCTATGCGCCCTTGGCCACAGGTGCCAGCGTTTTGAATCGGCATGTGGATGGCATGCTGGCCATCCACAATTTATCCCGCTTGGAAGACCTGGCCAGTGCCATGTCCAAGTTGTTCAAAAACACCTGATTGGAGAATCACCATGGACATGCAAGGCCAACGCGTATTGAAAGTGACCCAGGCCCAGGCCTGGGACGCGCTCAACGACCCCGAAATTCTCAAAGCCTGCATTGCCGGTTGCGACACCTTTGAATTGGCAAACGCCAATGCCTACAACGTGGGGGTGGCCATCAAAATCGGTCCGGTTTCTGCCAAGTTCAAAGGCAAGGTGACCCTCACCGACATTCAGCCTCCCAATTCGTATGCCCTGAACTTTGAGGCGCAAGGCGGGGTTGCCGGTTTTGGCAAGGGCGAGTCCAAAGTTTCTCTGCACCCGCATGCGGATGGCTGCGAATTGCAATACACCGTCCACTCCATCGTGGGAGGCAAATTGGCCCAACTCGGCCAGCGCCTGATTGACGGGGCCGCCAAGTCCTTGGCCGAAGACTTTTTCAAGAAATTTGAAACCACCCTTGAAGCCAAGTACCCCCCTTCAGAAGCTGTTGGCCAATCTACAGAAGTGAGCGCAGCGCCCCCATCGGCAGCGGTGCCCTCTTGGGTCTGGCTGGCTTTGCTGGTGGGTGCGGGCTCGCTCTGGGTGCTGGCACGCTGATGCCTGTGGGGCAAGTGAAAATTGTTTTGCGCCAACAGGTTCATGCATGGAAAATTTAGACATTTTGGTTTTGCGCACACTGCACACTTGGCGCGCAGCGGGAAAAAAAGCCCTGTTGACCACGGTGATCCACACCTGGGGCTCTTCGCCTCGGCCGGTGGGCTCCATCATGGCCTTGTGCGAAACCGGGGCTGTGGTCGGCTCGGTGTCGGGCGGTTGCATTGAAGACGATTTGATTGCCCAGTACAGCAAAGCCAACGCCATTGGCGACGCTCCTCCTGTTCGGGTGAAGTACGGCATAAGTGCCGACGAAGCGCACCGCTTTGGTTTGCCCTGTGGTGGCACCTTGGAATTGCTGCTGGAGTTCAACCCCGATGCAGCGAACTTGGCACAGTTGATCGCTTCATTGGCACAAGGGCAACTGACCCAGCGGACCACCGATCTGGCCAGCGGCGCCGTGACCATCACGCCCAGCCAATCACCCAGCGAGTTGCAGATCGACGCGCAAAAACTGACCAACACCTTTGGCCCCGAATACCGCATGCTGCTCATTGGGGCTGGGCAAATGACCGAGTATTTGGCCACCATGGCCTTGTTCAATGGCTTCGCCGTGACGGTGTGCGACCCGCGTGAAGAATACCGCGGCGCTTGGTCTGTGCCCGGTGTTGCGGTGGAGCACGAGATGCCTGACGACTTGGTGGGTAAATTCAAGCCCGACCGCCGCAGCTGTGTGATCGCCCTCACGCACGACCCCAAGTTGGACGATTTGGCCTTGTTGGCGGCCCTTGAAACCGAGGCTTTTTACATTGGCGCGATTGGCTCGCGTCGAAACAACGTGCTGAGACAGCAACGCATGATCGAGCACTTCGACCAAACCGAAGACTCGCTGGCCAGACTGCGTGGACCGATAGGCATTTACGTCGGCAGCAAAACTCCGGCTGAAATATCGGTCAGCATCATGGCCGAAGTGCTGGCGGTGAAAAATGGCGTGCCTTTGCCCAGAGACATGGACGTTGCGCATGCCAAAAACACCCACGAAGGCCCCGCCATCGACCCCGACATGCCGGTGTGTTTCACCCCTCAGCGCTGAAAATCCAGGCCAAACAGCGGCAGGGCCGTGGGTCTGCGGCAACCGGCTCAACGCCGCCGGGCCAGTGCGGGGTTCGGTTATCAGCCTGGCTTGCCCCGGCGCGCAGATAGAAATAAAAAGACGAGATGACAGATGCTCAGGGAGACAAAGTACAAATGCAGCGCAGTTTGTTGGCCAGGCCGCGCAAGCTTGCCGCACCCGGCTTGAACCGCTGGCTCTTGCCTCTGACGACCTTGGCCGTTCGCTTGGGGATCGGCAAAGCCTATGGCTTTTTTGTGTTCTGGCTGCCTTTGTACATTTTTTTAGTATTAAAAAAATGATCCCTTTAGGGACCAGGGTGGACATTTTTGCCAAACGGTTCACCACCATAATTTGATTGTGGGCTGGTTTTTTATGGATATTCAAAACCCACTAGCATGCGGGCTGCCGTTGGTGGAGCACCTTTGCCTCAAAAAATCATGAAACCATCCGAAATCAATTCTTCCAATAAAGAATCCTCTGTGGCTACTTTAGAACAGATGCGCGCGCAAATTCGCCGCAAGGGCCAGCTTAAAGGTCGGCAAGCCGACGATGTGGCCTTGCAAGAGCTGCGTGCCTTGGTGGGCGAAGGCCCGCATCGCCGCGATTTGCTGATTGAGCACTTGCACCTGATCAACGACGCTTACCGCTGTTTACACGAGCGTCACCTGGTGGCGCTGGCCAAAGAAATGAAGATACCCATGGCCGAAGTGTTCGAGGTGGCGACCTTTTACCACCACTTTGAAGTGCTGCGTGACAATGAGGCAGTGCCTGGAATCACGGTGCGGGTATGCGACGGCTTGAGCTGTGAGCTGGCAGGGGCCCAGCAACTGATTGAACATTTGCCTCAATGGCTGGGGCGCAACGGTGTGCGCGTGATCACTGCGCCCTGCGTGGGCCGCTGCGAACAAGCGCCTGTCGCGGTGGTGCATCAAAATGCGCTGGGGCATGCCACACCCGAATCGGTGGCGCAGGCCATTGCCAACCAGCAAACCCAAGCCGGCAAGACCGCGCATGTGGACTTGGAGGCCTATGTGGCCGAGGGCGGCTACAGTTTGCTGGCCGACGTGCACTCGGGCAAGGCCGACAAGGAGCTGCTGCTCAAAGCCATGGAAGACTCGGGGTTGCGGGGTTTGGGTGGCGCGGGTTTTCCGGCCGGGCGCAAATGGCGCATCGTGCGGGAACAAAGCGCTCCACGGTTGATGGCGGTGAACATTGACGAGGGCGAACCGGGCACCTTCAAGGACCGCACCTACCTTGAACGCGACCCGCATCGCTTTTTAGAAGGCATGTTGATCGCCGCCCAGGTGGTGGGCATCGATGCCATCTATATCTATTTGCGCGATGAATACCACGGCTGCCGTGAACTGCTGAGCCAAGAATTGCTGCGCTTGCAAGCCAAGCCACCCTGCCCTTTGCCACACATCGAACTGCGCCGTGGCGCGGGCGCTTACATCTGCGGCGAAGAATCGGCCATGATCGAAAGCATTGAAGGCAAACGCGGTGAACCCCGCATGCGGCCACCTTATATTGCCCAAGTTGGCTTGTTTGGCCGCCCGACCCTGGAACACAATTTCGAAACCCTTTATTGGGTGCGCGACATTGTGCAAAAAGGCCCTGACTGGTTCAGCGGCCATGGCCGGCATGAACGCAAGGGCTTGCGCAGCTTCAGCGTGAGCGGCCGGGTCAAGCTGCCGGGTGTCAAACTCGCGCCTGCGGGCATCACGGTGCAAGAGTTGATCGACGAGCACTGCGGCGGCATGTTGGATGGCCATTCGCTTTATGCTTATCTGCCCGGCGGCGCTTCGGGGGGCATTTTGCCGGCCCGACTGAGCCATATTCCGCTGGACTTTGACACCTTGCAGCCTTACGGTTGTTTCATCGGTTCGGCCGCCGTGATTGTGCTGAGCCAACACGACAGCGCACGCCAGGCCGCTCTGAACATGATGAACTTCTTTGCCCACGAGAGTTGCGGCCAATGCACCCCATGCCGGGTGGGCACGGCCAAAGCGGCGCAACTGATGCAAGCGCCGGTGTGGGACAACAGCACCTTGGAAGATTTGAACCAGGTGATGGCCGATGCGTCCATCTGCGGTTTGGGCCAAGCCGCGCCCAACCCCGTGCGCTGCGTGCAAAAGTATTTCCCACAGGAGATCGTGTAAATGAACGCCCCCATCCCTGCCGCCGACTTGATGCCGCAAACGCTTGAATTCCAACTGAATGACCAGACGGTCAAAGCCTATGAAGGCGAGAGCATCCTTCAAGCGGCCCAGCGCCACGGGGTGGACATCCCTCACCTTTGCTACAAAGAAGGCATGCGACCGGATGGCAACTGCCGCGCTTGCGTCATAGAAATCAAAGGCGAACGCACTTTGGCCCCCAGCTGCTGCCGCCAGGCCGTTGCAGGCATGCAAGTGACGGTTGGCGAGCGCGCGATCAAAAGCCAGAAAATGGTGTTGGAAATGTTGCTGTCTGACATGCCCGACAAGGGCTACAAATGGCATGACGAAAGCGCCACAGACCAGCCCGCCGAACACAGTGAGCACGGTGAATTGAGCCAATGGGCGGCGCGCCTTGATGTGCGCGTGCGGCCCCAATTGCGTGCGCTGCGCCGCGAGCAGCCTGCCGCCGATGTGTCCCACCCCGCCATGGCGGTGAACCTTGATGCCTGCATACAGTGCAACCGCTGCGTGCGCGCCTGCCGCGAAGAACAGGTGAACGACGTGATTGGCTACGCCAACCGGGGCGCGCACAGCCAGATCGTTTTCGACCTGGACGACGCCATGGGCGACAGCTCTTGCGTGGCTTGCGGCGAATGCGTGCAAGCCTGCCCCACAGGGGCCTTGATGCCCAAAAGCCAAGTGGGCTCGCAACGGGTGGACAAAAAAGTCGACTCGGTCTGCCCCTTCTGCGGTGTGGGGTGTTTGCTGACCTACAACGTCAAGGACAATAAAATTGTCAGCGTGGAGGGTCGCGACGGCCCAGCGAACCACAGCCGCTTGTGCGTCCAAGGCCGCTTTGGTTTTGACTATGTGCACAACCCCCAACGCCTGACTGTGCCTCTGATTCGCAAAGCCGGTGTCGCCAAAGACCCGGCAGCCATCGACAAGCTCAACCGCCATGCAGCCGACTGGTCTGAGGTCTTTCGCGAAGCCACTTGGGAGGAAGCCTTGGCCTTGGGCGTGGGCCAGCTCAAGCACTTGCGTGACACGCACGGCGCTAAATCCTTGGCCGGTTTTGGTTCCGCCAAGGGCAGCAATGAAGAGGCGTATTTGTTTCAAAAACTGGTGCGCACCGGGTTTGGCTCGAACAACGTGGACCACTGCACACGGCTTTGCCACGCTTCCAGCGTGGCAGCGCTTTTGGAGGGCGTGGGTTCGGGTGCGGTCAGCAACCAAGTCAACGATGTGGCCCACTCCGACCTGATTTTTGTCATCGGCTCCAACCCCACGGCCAACCACCCTGTGGCCGCCACTTGGATGAAGAATGCCGCTCAGCGCGGAGCCAAAATCGTGCTGGCCGACCCCCGCATCACCGATCTGGACAAACACGCTTGGCGCACCTTGCAGTTCAAGCCCGACACCGATGTGGCCATGCTCAACGCGCTGATCCACACGGTGATCGACGAAGGCCTGGTGAACGAAGATTTCGTGCGCAACCGCGCCAGCAATTACCAAGCCTTGAAAGACAACGTCAAGGGCTACAGCCCCGAGGCGATGGCCCCGATTTGCGGCATTCCAGCGCAAACCTTGCGCGAAGTGGCACGTGCCTTTGCCTCGGCCAAAGGCGCCATGGTCTTGTGGGGCATGGGGGTGAGCCAACACATACACGGCACCGACAACGCGCGCTGCCTGATTGCCTTGGTCAGCGTGACCGGTCAAATCGGCAAGCCCGGCTCAGGCCTGCACCCGCTGCGTGGCCAAAACAATGTGCAAGGCGCCAGCGACGCGGGCCTGATACCCATGATGTTCCCCAACTACCAAAGCGTGACCGACAAGGCGGCCCACGATTGGTTTGAAAAATTTTGGGACAGCCCCCTGGATGATCAGCCCGGTTACACCGTGGTCGAGATCATGCACAAGGCCTTGGCCGATGACAGCGACCCACACAAAGTGCGCGGCATGTACATCATGGGCGAAAACCCGGCCATGAGCGACCCCGACCTGAACCACGCCCGCCATGCATTGGCGGCGCTGGAACTCCTGGTGGTGCAAGACATTTTCATGACCGAAACCGCATGGTTGGCCGACGTGGTCCTGCCTGCCACCGCATGGCCAGAGAAAACCGGCACCGTGAGCAACACCGACCGCATGGTGCAGCTGGGCCAGCAAGCGATTGACCCACCTGGACAAGCCAAGCCCGATTTGTGGATCATTCAGCAAATTGCTCAAGGCATGGGCCTGAACTGGAACTACCCCGGTGAGCACAACGGTGTGGCCCTGGTTTACGATGAAATGCGCCAAGCCATGCATGCGGCCATCAACGGCATCACCTGGGAGCGCTTGCTCCGCGAGTCCAGCGTGACCTACCCCTGTTTGAGCGCAGACGACCCGGGTGCCACCACGGTGTTCATTGACCGCTTTGACACCGACGATGGCCGGGTCCATTTGGTGCCAGCCGACATCATCCCGGCCGACGAACGCCCTGACAGCGAGTACCCCTTTGTGTTGATCACCGGGCGGCAATTGGAGCACTGGCACACCGGCAGCATGACGCGGCGCGCCACGGTGCTCGATGCCATTGAGCCCATGGCCACGGCCTCGATGTGCGGGTTGGACATGCAGCGCCTGAAGGTGGGCGCGGGCGACGTGGTCACCATCGCCTCACGCCGAGGCCAGGTGAGCTTGCATGTGCGCCGGGATGACGGCACGCCTTCGGGCTCGGTGTTTGTGCCCTTTGCTTACTACGAAGCGGCGGCGAATTTGATGACCAATGCGGCCTTGGACCCGTTTGGAAAAATTCCAGAGTTCAAGTACTGCGCCGTGGCCATCAACGCCGGTGGCCCCTTGCCAGCGCACTCTGGGTTTGGGCTGAACGGCTGAGGCAAGCGCCGCGCCCTGTTTATCCCTTAAAAAGTTCCTAAGCGCTGGATGATTGAAACAACTGGCCATAGCTGTCGCGCAGCAGGTTTTTTTGCACTTTGCCCATGATGTTGCGCGGCAAGGCCTCAACCACCACACAATGCTTGGGCACCTTGAAATTGGCCATGCTGGACTTGATGGCTTGCAGCACCGATGCGGGCGAGACAGTAGCGCCCGGCTTTAAGACCACGGCGGCCACACCCACTTCACCAAAGTCGGGGTGGGGCACGCCCACCACAGCACTTTCTGCGACCCCGTCAAGGTTGTTGATGAACGACTCGATCTCTGCGGGGTAGACGTTGTAGCCGCCGCTGATGATCAAATCTTTGCTGCGCCCCACAATGGTCACATAGCCGCGCTCATCAAACTTGCCCACATCACCGGTTTTGAAAAACCCATCTGAGGTAAATTCTTCTTTTGTTTTCTCGGGCATGCGCCAGTAGGCCTTAAACACATTGGGCCCTTTGACTTGAATGTTGCCAATTTCGCCCACTGGCAGATTATTACCATCGTCGCCCTGAACTCTGAGCTTGACACCAGGCAAAGGGAAACCCACC
>CAMCNQ010000118.1 GCA_945875955.1 Limnohabitans sp. Rim8
GTCCACACCCCGGTTCGATGCGGCATCCAGCTCGGTGTAATCCACAAAACGCCCGGCGTCGATGTCGCGGCAAGCCTGACACACGCCACACGGCTCGGCGGTGATGCCACCCTGCCCGTCAGCGCCCTGGCAGTTGAGCGACTTGGCCAAAATGCGCGACACCGTGGTCTTGCCCACCCCGCGGGTGCCGGTGAACAAATAGGCGTGGTGCAGGCGCTGCTGCACCAGGGCATTGGTCAAAGCCTGAACAACGTGCTCTTGCCCTACCATTTCGGTGAAATTGCGGGGGCGGTATTTGCGCGCGAGTACAAGGTAAGACATGTTCTCGATTCTATCGGGCTCAAAGGACTGCCGGGTTCAAGCCCATAGAGAAAACCGCAACCGCACAACGTGAGCCTTGAATGAATTGCCAGCCCCACGAAAATGGCAACCAAGCTCGCCTACAATGGACCCCGACGGGCCTTCCCGCATGGTGAAGCGGCCAACCGGGTCAGGTGGGGAACCAAGCAGCCCTAACTGTGAATCCAGTGCCGGGGTCAAGGCTCGTCACCTTTCAAGTCTTCTGTCTTGTTTTTGCCAAGGCCGTCATAGAAGGCACAAGCTCCTTCTGTATAAACTCCCCATATTTCGCCCGCCCGAGGCGGCGGGCTGGTTGCTGCAGGGTCAGGCCATGCGCCTGCGAAGCGACGTGAAGGGCAAGGTGGTGACCTTGGCTGAAGCCCTGGCTTGGGGTGCCGGTGCCGCAGCGCGAAGCAAATCAGAGACCAAGGCATCGGCGTTTTGATGGGCACCGTTTCTATGGGGTTCAAAGGCCAAGCGCGTCTGGCCGGCCATCTGTGCCACAAAATTTTGCGGGTAATCGCGCACATTGAAACCGCGCAAGGCCATCACTTTCATGAAAGCATTGGCCGCCTCTTCAACGGCACGCTGGTATTCCTGGGAAGCTTCTGGAGACATAGTGACCTCGTTCAGTGGATGATCTAACTCTCCAGATATCAACGCACCAAGATGCGGGCAGGCATACACAGATGGTGTGAATTTATGACAAATTCTTCAAAATCCCTTTTCCCGCCATACGCCCACTGGCCAGGCAAGCGGTCAGCAAATACCCACCGGTGGGGGCTTCCCAGTCCAACATTTCACCGGCCACATAAACACCGGGGCGCTCTGCCAGCATCATTTCAGGACTCAGGCCTTGCAATTTCACCCCTCCTGCGGTGCTGATGGCCTCGGACACAGGCCGGGGGCTTTTCAATCGCACGGCCAAGTGCTTCACGGCCGCAGCCAAGGCCAGTGGATTGGCCAGCGTTTGCGCATCACAAAGTTCATACAAAAGACCCATTTTGACGCCTTCAAGACCCAGCCGGCTTTTCAAATGGCTGGTCAGGCTTTTGCTGCCTCTGGGCCAAGCGACCTGCTTTTGCACCTGCGCCAAACTCATGTGGGGCAGCAAGTCCAACACCATCTGAGCCGGCCCTTGGGCCAAATCATCGCGCAACCAGGCCGATGCGGCATAAACCAAACTGCCCTCCACGCCCGAGGCCGTGATGACAAATTCTCCGGGCCGCTCGAACCGCGCGGGCCGGGTATCTGCTTGTATCGAATGGGCTTGGGCTGCGACTTGGAGGACCACCTGTTTCAAGGGCTGGCCGGCAAACCGGTTTTGAAAATGCGCTGTCCAGCCTTGGCCATCACGACCCCACACATCAAAACCGCAATTGGCAGCTTGAAGCGGGGCCAATTGGACCCCTTGTTCCGCCAACAAGGGCACCCATGCGCCATCCGACCCCAGACGGGGCCAACTGGCCCCACCCAAGGCCAGCAGGGTGGCTTTGGCCCTGACACGGGGCACACCAAACTGGCCGGTGGCGCTGAAAACCAAGGCATCACCGGCCCAGCCTTGCCAGCGGTGCCGCATGTGAAATTGCACCGGCACCCCGAAAGCAGGATGCCGCAGTCGGTGCAACCAAGCCCTCAGCAAGGGGGCGGCTTTCATTTCCAGCGGAAAAACACGCCCCGACGAGCCCACGAAGGTGTCTATCCCCAAGCCCTTGGCCCAATCGCGCACAGATTGGGCATCAAAAAGCGCAAGCCATGAGCCCACATGGTCGGCCTGCACACCGTAGCGCGCACCAAACAAATCTTTGGGCTCTGAGTGTGTGAGGTTCAATCCACCCTTGCCGGCGAGTAAAAATTTACGGCCCACCGAAGGCATGGCGTCAAACAAATGCACGCCAATACCCGCCTGTGAAAGCACCTCGGCCGCCATCAAGCCGGCCGGCCCACCGCCCACAATGGCCACTTCAACCTCCAGTGCAGGTGGTTCACTTGAGGGCGAGATGCAATCTGAGGGCGTCATGAAGGGGTCTGCGTGGTGCGCCACCGCGACAGGCTGGCAATCTGGGATTCTGTCAAAATAGACTTAACTTTAGCCGCATCTTCAATGTTCACAAGGAAAAGGCCATGGCCAGCGATCTGATCAAACACACCACCGACGCCACTTTCGAAGCCGATGTGCTCCAGTCGAGCCAACCCGTTGTGGTTGACTTCTGGGCCGAATGGTGCGGCCCCTGCAAGATGATTGCGCCCATCTTGGACGAGGTGGCCAGCACTTACGAAGGCAAACTGCAAATTGCCAAAATGAATGTCGACGACAACCGTGACATTCCTGCCAAGTTCGGCATTCGCGGCATCCCCACGCTGATGATCTTCAAAGACGGTCAATTGGCAGCCACCAAAGTGGGCGCCATGAGCAAGTCGCAACTGACCGCATTCATCGACCAGCAACTGGCTTGAGGTCCGCATTGGCCCGATTGAATCGGGTCCATCACTGAACACCGGGCTTGGATGCCCGGTTTTTCTTTTTACCCCCCTCTTAAAACCTGTCATAATTTCCGCAAGGTATCCCCATCAGGGGCCAACACCTTGCAAAAAGAAAACACCAGCCCTCAACACCGGGCGGCGAGCAGTTTTCAATATTTCCACACGGTTATCTGAATACGGTCCCTGACGGACCGCGTCGACACAGGCCAAATCCCATGCATTTGAATGAACTCAAGGCACTTCATGTGTCCGAACTCCTGAAGCAAGCCGACACGCTCGAAATCGAGAACACCGGTCGGATGCGCAAACAAGAGTTGATGTTTGCCATCATCAAAAAGCGCGCCAAAGGGGGTGAACAGGTGTTTGCCGATGGCGTGCTTGAAATTTTGCCCGATGGCTTTGGTTTTTTACGCAGCCCCGACTCCAGCTACACCGCCAGCACCGACGACATCTACATCAGCCCCAGCCAAGTGAGGCGCTTTAACCTGCATACAGGCGACATGATCGAAGGTGAAGTGCGCATCCCCAAGGACGGTGAGCGCTACTTCGCCCTGACCAAGCTCGACCAGGTCAATGGCGATTTGCCAGAGAACAACAAACACAAAGTCATGTTCGAGAACTTGACGCCCTGTTCCCCAAAGAACAGATGCGTTTGGAGCGCGACATCAAGGGTGAGGAAAACATCACCAGTCGGGTGATTGACATCATTGCGCCCATCGGGCGCGGGCAGCGCGCCTTGATCGTGGCCCAGCCCAAATCGGGCAAAACCGTGATGATGCAGCAAATCGCGCACGCCATCACGGCCAACTACCCCGATGTTCACTTGATGGTATTGCTGGTCGATGAGCGCCCTGAAGAGGTGACCGAAATGCAGCGCAACGTGCGCGGCGAAGTGATCTCCTCCACCTTTGACGAACCTGCTTCGCGCCATGTGCATGTGGCTGAGATGGTGATTGAGCGGGCCAAACGCCTGGTTGAACTGAAAAAAGACGTGGTGATTTTGCTCGACTCCATCACCCGCCTGGCCCGCGCTTACAACAATGTGGTGCCCTCCTCTGGCAAGGTCTTGTCGGGTGGCGTAGACGCCAACGCCCTGCAGCGCCCCAAGCGTTTCTTTGGTGCCGCCCGCAAGGTGGAGGAAGGCGGCAGCCTGACCATCATTGCCACGGCCTTGGTCGACACCGGCAGCCGCATGGACGAAGTGATCTTTGAAGAGTTCAAAGGCACGGGCAACTGCGAAATCCACTTGGAGCGCCGTTTGTACGAAAAACGCGTGTTCCCGGCCATCAACCTCAACCGCAGCGGCACCCGCCGAGAGGAACTTTTGTTGCAACCCGAGGTGCTGCAAAAAACCCGCATCCTGCGCCAGTTCATGTACAACATGGACGAAATCGAGGCGATGGAAATGGTTTTGAAAAGCATGAAGGCGACCAAAAACAACTCCGAGTTCTTCGACATGATGCGACGCGGTGGTTGATGCCTTATAATTGACAGGTTTTGCGGAAAGTGCTCTCAGATAGGCTGAAGAGTGGCTACCGTAGCGAAATAAAAGGATTCCCCCATGAAAGACGGCATTCACCCCAACTACCGTGAAATTTGCTTCCAAGACATGTCCAATGGTTTCAAGTTCGTGACCCGTTCATGCGCCAACACCAAAGACAGCATCACCATGGAAGACGGTCGCGAATTGCCTTTGTACAAGCTGGACACGACCAGTGAGTCACACCCTTTTTACACAGGCACACAGAAGTCGGTCGACAACATGGGCGGTCGCGTGGAGAAATTCCGCAACCGCTTTGGCAAGACCACACTTACCAAATAAGCATTTTGGGTGTTCCCAAAAGGGCAGTCCGGGCAACCGGCCTGCCTTTTTTGCATTTGGCGAATGCACTGGCGGGTCCTTGATTCGCTTTTCGAAGGCTTTCATACTGAGGCAGCCCCTCAGCCACACCTGATCATTTTTTTGTGAATCAACCCACGCCCGCCATCGTCACGCTGATTGCCGCTCGCCGACTGCCTCGGCTGGCTTTGCTTTTGCTCTGTGCTGCCTATGTGCTGCCCGGTTTTTTGGGGCGCTCGCCCTGGAAGGCGCAAGACATAGAAGCCTTGGGGTACATGCTGCAATTGGCCCAACCCGTCATGGGCGAGACCATCAGTTGGCTGCGTCCGACGCTGCTGGGCAATCCAGACCCCGATCTGGCCCTGTTGCCCTATTGGTTGGGCGCGCTTTTCATTCGCCTGGCTCCTGCGGGGCTGGAAGACGTTTTTGCCCGACTGCCCTTCATGGGCATGTTGTTGCTCACCTTGGCGGCCACTTGGTATGCGGCTTACGCCTTGATCCGGCACCCTTCCGCACAGCCGGTGGCCTTTGCTTTTGGCGGCGAAGCGAAACCGGCAGATTACGCGCGCGCCATGGCGGACGGCGCCTTGCTGGCCTTGCTGGCCTGTTTGGGCTTGGCCCGTTTGTCTCATGAAGCGACGCCAGCCCTGAGCCAGCTCTGCTTTGGGTCTTTGTTGTTTTTTGGCTTGTCAAATTGGACCCGCCACCGCCTTTCCAGCGCCACGTCAGTGGCGCTGGGCATGCTGGGCCTGACCCTCTCAGGGGCCCCAACGGTGGCTCTTTGGCTGGGCATTGGCGGTTCGGTTGTGTGTGCAACGGCTCAAGCCGATCCCGCATCGCGGCGCTTGCGCATGCTCGATCTGGGTGTTTTGGCCCTGATTTGCCTGCTGTGCATCACCACTGCGGGCGCGCTGGACTTGTGGCGTTGGCGGGTGGTGTCCCACACCCTGCTGGACTTGCACAACTTGGTCAGGCTGACGATTTGGTTCACCTGGCCTGCTTGGCCCCTGGCCATTTGGGCGCTGTGGCGCTGGCGTGGGCAGCTTTCTCGCGGCTGGCGCTACCCCCATTTGGGTTTGCCGCTGTGGTTTGCAAGTGTGACCGTGGGGGCCACTTGGCTCACCGGTATGACCGACCGGGCACTTTTGACCTCGCTGCCGGCCATCGCCACCTTGGCGGCATTGGCACTGCCCACATTGCAACGCAGTCTGAGTGCCTTGATCGATTGGTTCACGCTGCTGTTCTTCAGCATCTGCGCCATCACCATTTGGGTGGTCTGGGTGTCCATGCAAACAGGCCTGCCCGCCCAACCTGCGGCCAACGTATTGCGCATGGCCCCCGAATTTGTCCCCAGCTTTTCCGCCGCTGCTTTTGCGTTGGCCTTGCTTGCCACCTTGGCATGGGCCAGTTTGGTCAAATGGCGCACCGGTCACCACCGCCCCGCGCTTTGGAAAAGCCTGGTGCTGCCCGCGGGTGGCGCCGTGCTTTGCTGGTTGCTGCTGACCACCTTGTGGTTGCCTTTGCTGAATTACGGGCGCAGTTATGGGCCTTTGGTGGAAAAGCTCAGCCAATTCACCGGCCCCACGGCCTGTTTTCAATACGCTGGCATCAGCAAGGCCCAAGGGGCCGCCTTGTTGTTTCATGCCAAAGCCCAACTGCGCCCCATGCAAGCACCGCAAGACGATTGCGCTTGGTTGGTCGTGGACAATGCCAACCGGTATTTGCTGGAGGCCAAAATCCAATCGCTGGGCTGGCAAGAAGCCGTCGCCATCAAACGGCCCACAGACAAAAGAGAAACCTGGGTCATTTTCCGGCCCGTACAGCACTTGACTGATCAAACCCCAGCGGCTGCGCATTGAGCGATGTCTGAGCTCAAAATCATCGCGCGCCACTCCGCGACCGTGCTGGTTGGGCAGTTGGCGGTCATCTCTTTTGGCATCGCCGACACCTTGATCGCCGGTCGCTACAGCCCTCAGGCCTTGGCTGTTTTGTCGCTGGCATCCTCTATTTACATCAGCATTTACGTCGCCCTCAACGGCTTGATGCAAGCCTTGCTGCCGGTATGGGCAGAGCTGCATGGTGCTGGCCGTCAAGAAGCACTTGGCCGCTCGGTGCGTCAAGCGCTTTACATCGCCGCAGCGGCTGTATTGGTGGGCATGGCCTGCCTGTGGTTTCCTGACCCTTGGCTGTCTTCCACCCAGGTGCCTGTGGAACTTTGGCCAGATGTTCGGGCTTATTTGCGCATACTGGCTTTGGCCTTGGTGCCCTCATTGCTGTTTCGCATGTACAGCACCCTGAACCAAAGCCTGGGATTGCCGCGTTTGGTGACGTGGTTGCAAGCCGGGGCTTTGTTGGTCAAAGTGCCGCTGTCTTATGTTTTGACCTTTGGCATTGCGGGCAGTCCTGCTTTGGGCATTGTGGGTTGCGCATGGGCCACCTTGGTGGTCAATGCGCTGATGCTGGTGACAGGGGTGTGGCTATTGCGCTCGCGTGACATTTACCAAAACTACCAATTGTGGCGTCGTCCGGAAGCACCGGATTGGCCCGTCATTCGGCGGTTTTTGCGGCTGGGCATTCCTGCGGGTTTGTCCATCATGGTGGAGGTCACCTCCTTTACCTTGATGGCCTTGTTCATTGCGCGCTTAGGGGCTGTGGCCTTGGCCAGCCACCAAATTGCCACCAGCATGGCCGCCCTTTTGTACATGGTCCCCTTGTCATTGGGCATAGCCAGCAGCGCACGCACCGGGTATTGGTTGGGGGCGGGTCAAGCCCGCAAGGCGCGGGATGCGGCGGGCCTGGGCATTGGCTTGGCCATTGGCATGGCCTTGTTCAACGCAGGGCTGCTGTACTTTGGGCGCGAGACATTGGCCAAGGCCTTCAGCACCGACCCCCAAGTGGTTCAAGCCGCAAGCCTGTGGCTGGCCTGGGTGGCGCTGTACCACCTGGCCGATTCGGTGCAAGCCGTCTGCGCGTTTTTGCTGCGTTGTTACCGCATCACCTTGATGCCGCTGTTGGTCTACACCGCTTTGCTCTGGGGCGCAGGGCTGTATGGTGGTTTGCGCCTGGCTCACCACGGCATCGATTTCCTGGGTTGGCCCATGCGTCCCCAGGTCGACACTTTTTGGATGACCAGCACTGCGGCACTGGCCTTGGTCTCGGTGATTTTTGTGGTGCGGGTTTGGCAAGCCACGCAAGCATCACTGCCCCCTGCAAGCGCCGCGTGAAGGCTGGGCCAAAAGGCCAGGGCTAAAAAATAGCACGGACATACCGCGCGCTCTTGCGTTATCGTCGAGGCTCAATTCACCCCCATTGAGCGCCCACCATGATCCTCGAACTCGCCGACATCCGCATCCATCCCGGACAACAAGCCGCATTTGAACAAGCCATCGAACGGGGCTTGAACACGGTGGCTTGCAAAGCCAAGGGCTTTCAAGGCGGCAAAGTCAACCGGGGCATTGAAAACACCGAACGTTACATTTTGGAAATTTTCTGGGACAGCTTGGAAGACCACACCGTGGGCTTTCGGCAGTCGCCTCTTTTCACCGAATGGCGTGCCATCGTCGGCCCCTTCTTTGCATCACCGCCCCAGGTCGAGCATTTTGAGTTGGCGGTCAAGTCGCAGTAAGGCCACCCCAGCAGGAGAATGCCAGGCTCAATCCGCCTCGTGGCCCAAAACCAAGCGTGTGAGCAAATCCATGAACTGGGTTTGCTCTTGGGCTGAGAGGGGCTGAAGAATTTTTTCCTGTACGGCCACCACGGCAGCCTGCATACCGACCAAGGCCTGCAGACCCTTTGGCGTCAAGACCAAGAGTTTGCGGCGACGGTCCGCCTCATCGGGGCGCCGCTCGACCCAGCCCTTGCTTTCCAAGCGGCCAATCACCGAGCCGGATGTGGCCGGATCAAACGCGACCCCCTTGGCCAAGGTGACTTGGTCAATGCCAGGGGTGTCCATCAAGGCATTCAAAATGGCAAACTGCACCGGTGTGACGTCGGCGCAGGCCAAATGCCCATTGAAAATAGCCACCGAGATTTGCTGGGCGCGTCGGATCAGATGACCTGGCGCTGTAGCGATGTCAAAAGGGTCGGTCATTCTGGCAAGGCTCCATTCGTTCAGGGTTAGTACCAGTCACCCCCCTGGTCTGGGCCTCTATAGTAAGCCCGCCCAGCGGCATTCAGATTAGCCGCTGCCCGCATCTTCCATTTTGAAAGTGCCCCATGAGCTTTGTCTTTCCCCCCGCCCCCCCCCTGCGCCGTGCCCATTGAGGGCCAATCTGAGCAGTTTCCCGTACACCGC
>CAMCNQ010000119.1 GCA_945875955.1 Limnohabitans sp. Rim8
CACCGGCATTGACAACGCCATGGTGCAGGGCCAACGCATAGACGACGCGGCGGTGACCGCGCTGGTGGCCGAGGCCGACCTGATCGTGGCCCACAACGCCGGCTTTGACCGGCCGTTTGTCGAGGCACGTTTCCCGGTGTTTGCCAGCAAGGCCTGGGGCTGCTCCTTCCAGGGCATTGACTGGAAAAAAGAGGGCAGTGGTTCGGCCAAGCTGGAATTTTTGGCCTCTGAGCGGGGTTGGTTTTACGACGCGCACCGGGCGCAGGTCGACTGCCACGCCCTTTTGCAGGTGTTGACCGCGCCCTTGGCCGACGGCCAAACCGGCTTGGCGCGCCTGCTGGCCGGAATGGGGCAGACCCGCTACAAGTTGCGGGCCACAGGCGCGCCGTTTGAGGCCAAAGACAAGCTCAAATCCCGTGCTTACCGCTGGGATGGCGAGGGCCGGGTGTGGTGGTGCAGCCTGGCCTCAGAGGAGGCGCTGCAGGCCGAATGCGCCTGGTTGCGTGCCGAGGTGTATGGCCAGCGCAGCGCCCGTGTGCAACTTGAAGCCCAAGACAGCCGGGTGCAGTATTCCAGCCGAACTGGCCTGTTGTCTGAGCGTTCGGTCTGATTTTTTCTGATGCCCAGCTGCCAAGCTGGGATAATGGCCCACTGCACCCACCGCGACAGCTGGCTTCGCCTGGCTTGCGGCGCAACACCCCGACCATGCCCCAAGCCCTGGGTTCGGTGTGCCCAAGGCTTTCTTTTATTCAGGTTTACACATGGCTCAATACGTATTTTCGATGAACCGGGTTGGCAAAATCGTGCCCCCCAAGCGTCACATCCTCAAAGACATTTCGCTGTCTTTCTTTCCCGGTGCCAAGATCGGCGTGCTGGGCACCAACGGCTCGGGCAAGTCCACTTTGCTCAAAATCATGGCCGGCATTGACAAAGAAATCGAGGGCGAAGCCATCCCCATGGCGGGCCTGAAAATCGGTTATTTGCCGCAGGAGCCCATCATGGACCCCGAGCAAACCGTGCGCGAAGCCGTGGAAAGCGGCATGGGCGAGGTCAAGGCCGCGCAAGCCCGCCTGGAAGAGGTGTACGCCGCTTATGCCGAGGAAGACGCCGACTTTGACGCCCTGGCCTCCGAGCAGGCCAAGCTCGAAGCCATCATCTCCACCGCTGGCGATGCCTCCGAGCACCAACTGGAAATCGCTGCCGACGCGCTCAGGTTGCCCGCATGGGACGCCATCATTGGCAAACTCTCTGGCGGCGAAAAGCGCCGTGTGGCCCTGTGCCGTTTGCTGCTGTCGCGCCCCGACATGCTGCTGCTGGACGAACCCACCAACCACTTGGACGCTGAAAGCGTGGACTGGCTGGAGCTGTTTTTGCAGCGGTTTTCCGGCACCGTGGTGGCCATCACCCACGACCGTTACTTTTTGGACAACGCCGCCGAGTGGATTTTGGAACTCGACCGAGGTTCTGGCATTCCTTACAAGGGCAACTACTCCAGCTGGCTGGAGCAAAAAGACGCCCGTTTGGCCACCGAGCAGCGCACCGAAGACGCCCGCTCCAAGGCCATGAAAAAAGAACTGGAGTGGGCCCGTTCCAACCCCAAGGGCCGTCAGGCCAAGAGCAAGGCGCGTTTGGCACGCTTTGAAGAGCTGTCGGATTACGACTACCAAAAGCGCAATGAAACACAGGAAATCTTCATCCCTGTGGCCGAGCGCCTGGGCAATGAGGTGTTTGAATTCAAGGGCGTCAGCAAATCCTTTGGCGACCGCGTGCTGATCGACAACCTGAGTTTCAAGGTGCCTGCGGGTGCCATCGTGGGCATCATTGGCCCCAACGGCGCGGGCAAGTCGACGCTGTTCAAGCTGATTGCGGGCAAAGAGCAGCCCGACAGCGGCGAAGTCACCATTGGCCAGACTGTGCGCATGGCCTTTGTGGACCAGAACCGCGACGACCTGGACAACAGCAAAACCGTGTGGGAAGACGTGTCCGGCGGTTTGGACATCATCAACGTCGGCAAGTTCCAAATGGCCAGCCGCGCGTATTGCGGGCGCTTTAACTTCAACGGCGGCGACCAGCAAAAAAAGGTGGGCATGCTCTCGGGCGGTGAGCGCGGCCGTCTGCACCTGGCCAAGACCCTGATCGAAGGCGGCAACGTCTTGCTGCTGGACGAACCGTCCAACGACTTGGACGTGGAAACCCTGCGCGCCCTGGAAGATGCGCTCTTGGAATTTGCCGGCTCCATCATGGTCATCAGCCACGACCGCTGGTTTCTCGACCGGATTGCCACCCACATCCTGGCCGCCGAGGGCGACAGCCAGTGGGTGTTCTTTGACGGCAACTACCAAGAGTACGAAGCCGACAAAAAACGTCGTCTGGGCGAAGAGGGTGCCAAGCCCAAGCGCGTGCGCTTCAAAGCCTTGAAGTGAGCCAGGCTTGACCCACAAAGCGGGCCCTTAGGGGCCCGTTGTCATGGGGCGGTGTTGGCCCTTTGAAAGGCTTCAGAGGGCGAAGTTTTTGTGGCGCATCAAGAACACTGGCCACGGGCCTTGTCGGCCCACAGCTGCAGGTTGTCAAACAGGCCTTTTTGGCTGAACGAGCAGCTTTCTTCGCTGAACAAGGCGCTGGCCTCCATGCGGTCGAGCAAGTTGCCCAGCACCTCGCCATATGGGGCGGGCAAGGGCAGGCTGGCGGCATCGCTGCGCCATTGGGCAATCAATTGGTTTTGGGCCAATTGGCCTTGTTGGCAGGCCTTCAGGGCTTGGGTCATGCGCTCGAGAGTGTGGATGGCGTTGCTCATGATGGCAGTTTCCTTGCAGGTGTCCCTGTTTTCAAGGCGACAATCATGCCCCATGAAAGCCCCATCTTCCAAACCCATGCGCCTCGAAGACATTTTGTTCAGCCAGGGCTTTGGCACGCGCCGAGTGTGTGCCGGACTGGTCCAACAAGGCCATGTGGCCGTGCACGGCGAAACCGTGACCGATGCGGGTGAATTTTTTGACCTGGACGGTCTGCACTTCAATGTGCAGGGCACGGACTGGCCGTTCAAGGCGCATGCCTACCTGATGCTCCACAAACCCGCAGGCACAGAGTGCTCGCAAAAGCCTTCTACATGGCCCAGCATTTACACCCTGCTGCCCGCCCCGCTGCGCCAGCGCCCGCAAAAGGCGGCGGTGCAAGGCGTGCAGGCGGTGGGCAGGCTGGACCAGGACACCACGGGCATGCTGCTGTTGACCGACGACGGCCAGTTCATCCACAAAATGAGCTCGCCCAAGCACCATGTGCCCAAGGTCTATGAAGTCAGCACCAAACACCCGATCACGCCCGAGATGGTGGACAAATTGTTGGCCGGTGTGGTGCTGGAAGATGACCCCAAGCCGGTCAAGGCCGCCGCCTGTGAGGCCGTGTCTGAGTTGCACCTGAAGCTGACCCTGACCGAGGGCAAATACCACCAGGTCAAGCGCATGCTGGCTGCTGTGGGCAACCGGGTCGAGGGCTTGCACCGCTCGCAAATTGGCGCTCTGAGCCTGCCTGCCGATTTGATGCCGGGCCAGTGGCGTTGGCTCAGCCAAGCCGATTTGGCCTTGCTCAAACCTTGATGCGGCCGCAGCAGGCGAGGCCCTGGCATCAGGCCAAAAGCCAGGGCTGCTGAACCCTCAAAGCGCGCGCAGAAAATCGGCAATGGCCTGGTCCACGGCCTGCGCCTGGTCGCGGTGGGGCGAGTGGCCGCAATCGGGCAGTTTGAGCCGCTTTGTGTGTGGCACGGCCTTTGCAATCTCATCGATCTGGGCCATGCTGCCGTAGGGGTCTGCCTCCCCTTGGATGGCCAGCAGTGGGGCGGTGATGCCCGCCAGTTCAGGGCGTATGTCATAGGCGCGAAAGGCCTGGCTGAGCCAGACATCGTTCCATTGCCAAAATGCGCCGTCCACATCGGCGTGGTAAGGGGCCAGTCGGGCGCGCAACGGACCAGATGCGTAAGCCGCTTTGGCGGCGCTGATGGCGTGGATGGACATGTCTTCCACCCGCACATGAGGGGCCATCACCACACAGCCCGCCAGCACACATTGGCTGGCGTACAGCAAGGCGATGGTGCCGCCGTCCGAGTGGCCAATCAGAACCGGCTTTTGAATGCCCAGCTGCGCCAGCAGCGCGGGCAAGACCTGCAAGGCTTCGCGGTGCAGGTAGTCGGGCAGCAAACGCCCTGAGCGCTGGCCTTGGGCGTTGGTGGCCGAGGGGCCGCGCACATTGGGCACCGGATCGGACTGGCCATACCCCTGGCGTGAATAGACCCAACCCGTGCAGCCCAGCTGGGTGCACAGCCGGGTCGGCCAATCGCGCCACATGGCCACACTGCCCAGGCCTTCGTGCAAAAACACCAGCACGGGCTTGGCCGCATCGCCTTGGGCAAAGACCTGCTGGACCTCCAATTGAATGCCGTGGACCGTGATTTTTGAGGGAGATAAGTGTTGCATCTGGCTTGCCTTGCTTGCACCGATTAAACTGCAACCGTTTTAGAAAGCATAGTGTGATCTTTTTGTTGCGATTTTTCCGAATTTTGGCCCTCGGCCTGTTGATGTTTGGCAGCCAGCTGGCGCTGGCCCAAATCAAAAGCCCCGTGTTCGTGCTCAATTCCTTGAGCGCCAGTGTCAGCGTCATTGACCCCCGCACCTGGACCGAAACCCACCGCATCGCCACGGGCAAAGAGCCGCACCACATTTACATGACGCCCGATGAAAAGTCCATCATCGTGGCCAACGCCCTGAGCGACTCGCTGACCTTCATCGACCCCCGCACTGCGGTTGTGCAGCGCACCCTCACGGGCATCTTGGACCCCTATCAGCTGCGCTTTTCGCCCGACATGAAATGGTTTGTCACGGCCGCCAACCGCTTGAACCACATCGACATTTACCGATGGGACGGCCAAAACCCCAGCTTGGTCAAACGCATTGCCACGGGCAAAACGCCCAGCCATTTGTGGATAGACAGCAAGAGCACCACCATTTGGGCCACCATGCAAGACAGCGACGAGTTGGTCACCATCGACTTGGCCACCCAAACCTTGAAGAGTCGGGTGTCCACAGGGCCCATGCCCGCCGACGTGTTTGTAACGCCCGATGACAAAACCTTGTTGGTCGGCTTGACCGGGGGCACGGGCGTTGAGGTGTATGACCTGGTCGGCGGCATTCCACGCCTGGTCAAGACCTTGCCAACAGGTGCGGGGGCGCACGCTTTTCGCGCCCTGGGAGACCGCACCCATGTGCTGGTCAGCAACCGCGTGGCCAACACGGTGAGCAAAATCGACTACACCCGCTTGCAGGTGGTGGACGAGTTCCCCGGCCCCTCCGGCCCGGACTGCATGGAGGTCAGCCGAGATGGCAAGACTTTGCTGGTGTCCTCGCGTTGGGCCAAAAAACTCAGCGTGATTGACATGGCCAGCCGCAAGGTGCTGCGCCAGGTGAAGGTGGGCAAGTCGCCGCATGGCGTGTGGACGCTGGACCATGCGGGCCGCAGCTAAAACCCGCCAGTCGCTGGCGCTGGCCCTTGCCCTTGGGGGCCTGGCCTGGCCTGCGGCAGCGCAAAACACCCCCCACTCGCCAGCCGCCTGCAGCCGCCCGGTTTACCTGACCTTTGACACCGGCCACATGGGTGTGGCCCCCTTGATTGCCCAAGTGCTGCAGCGGCAACAGGTGCAGGTGACTTTTTTTGCCGCCCAGGAAAAAACCCAAGAAGGCGATGGCTCGCTGGGCCAACACTGGGCCCCTTGGTGGAAAGCGCGCGCGGGCGAAGGCCACGCTTTCGCCTCGCACACTTGGGACCACGCCTACTGGCGCGCCGATTTGCAAGGCGCTCAAGACGGCCTGTTTCGCATTCGCCCCAGTTCGGGTGCGCAACAGGGCCAAAACCTGAGTTGGCGCGCGCAAGACTATTGCGACAATTTGCGCCAAGCCGCCCAAAGGCTGCAAGACTTGACCGGCCAAGCCCCTTTGCCCTTGTTCCGTGCGCCGGGCGGCAAAACTTCTGCACGTTTGCTGGGCGCCGCACGCCAATGCGGTTTTGCCCATGTGGCTTGGGCCGAGGCCGGGTTTTTGGGAGACGAGTTGCCCAGCCAAACCTACCCCAACGCCCAGCTTTTGCAAAAGGCGCTCAAAAACATCCGCCAAGGTGACATCTTGGTGGCCCACCTGGGCATCTGGTCGCGCCAAGACCCATGGGCACCCACGGTGCTGGAGCCCTTGATTGAGGGCCTCAAAGCCCGTGGCCTGTGTTTTGCCACCTTGCGCGAACACCCCGCTTACCGCGACTGGGTGCGAGACCACCCCCTGAAGCTCAAGGCCTCGCCAGAAAGCCGATACTGAGCCTATGGACTTTTTATTGGACAACTTCGCGGCGCTGCAATTGGGCCTTTATGAAGCGGTGGTGCAGCCTTTGGCCTTTGCCCTGGGCTTTGGCGGCTTGCTCGAAAAAGCCTATGAGGGCACGGGTTGGCTGCTGGTGGGCCTGTTGCAAATTGGCGTGATGCTGTTGGTGATTGGCCCGCTGCAGCGCTTGTGGCCGGTGCAAACCCAAACCGACCGCCAGGCCGTCCGTGCCGATGTGCTCTACACCCTGATTCATCGGCTGGGCCTGTTCAAGCTGGCCATGTTTTTCAGTTTTGACCATGCCTTTGAACGGGCCTGGGGTTGGCTGCGCAGCATGGGCTGGCCCACCTTTCACCTCGATGGCCTGTGGCCCGGGGTGAGCGACCAAGCCTTGGTCAGCTTTGTTCTGTACCTGGTGGTGTTTGATTTTGTGCATTACGCGGTCCACCGCGCGCAACACCAGTCGCGTGCCTGGTGGTCTTTGCATTCACTGCACCATGCCCAGCGGCACATGAGCATGTGGAGCGACAACCGCAACCACCTGTTGGATGACGTGTTGACCGGCCTGATTTTTGCCCTGGTGGCCGCGTTCATCGGCATGGGGCCCGGCCAGTTTGTGGCCTTGGTGGCCCTGAGCCAGTTGAGCGAAAACTTCCAGCACGCCAATGTGCGCATCTGGTTTGGCCGCGTGGGCGAACGTCTGTGGGTCAGCCCGCGCTTTCACCGCCGCCACCACAGCGTGGGCACAGGCCACGAGTCTGAAGTGCAGGGGCGAAAGGTCTTGGGCGGCTGCAACTTTGGCGTGCTGTTGCCCTGGTGGGACATGCTGTTTGGCACGGCCGACTTCCAGCTGCGCTACGACGCCACGGGCGTGCGTGACCAGGTGGAGCAGGGGCGCGATTACGGCCTTGGCTTTTGGGCGCAGCAAAAGCAAGGTTTTCTGCGCTTGTTGGGCCGGGCTTGAAGCCACGCAAACCTGGAAACCCAGCCTGTGACTGTTATGCTTTCGCCCATGAAACAGCTGATGGATTCGTTTTTTCGCGCAGCCATGTACTGCCTTTACCCTCGGGTGATGGGCCTGTCTTTTTTGCCCTTGGTGTTGATTGTGGCCCTGTCTTGGTTGCTGGGCTACCTTTATTGGGACGCAGCCGTCACTGGGGTGCGCGCCTCGTTGGACACCTCAAGTTGGCTGACTGTGGTGTGGCGCTGGCTGGAGGGGGTGGGCCTGCCCGACCTGAAAACCGTGGTGGCCCCTTTGCTGGTGATTTTCTCGGTCACGCCCCTGGTGGTGGTGTCCTGTCTTTTGGCTGTGACTTTTTTGATGACGCCGGCGCTGACCCGGTTGGTGGCCGAGCGGCGTTTTGCCGGTCTTGAGCGCAAGCACGGCGGCAGTTTGCTGCGCAGTTTGTGGTGGACCTTGGTGTCGGTGTTGATCGCACTGGGTGCCTTGGTGCTGAGCCTGCCCATGTGGCTGGTGCCTCCCTTGGCCATGCTGATTCCGGCCTTCGTTTGGGGCTGGCTCACCTACCGGATTTTGGCTTTTGATGTGCTGGCCGAGTTTGCCAGCACCGCCGAGCGCGACACCCTTTTGGCGCGGCACCGCCTGACTTTTTTGAGCATGGGCATTGTCACCGGCCTGATGGGCACAGCGCCCAGTTTGGTGTGGGCTTCGGGTGTATTTTTTGCAGCCTTTTTTGTGATTTTGGTGCCGCTGGCCATCTGGATTTACACCTTGGTGTTTGCCTTTTCCTCGCTGTGGTTTGCGCATTACGCGCTGTCGGCCTTGCAGGCTTTGCGCCAGGCGTCTGTGTCTGCCGATGTGGACCAGGTCTTGCAGGCAGCCGAGACCGCCTCTGAGGCAAGGCCCCGCCTGCGCGCGGCCTCTTTAGACACAAACCGCGAGGTCACCGACGTTTTGCCCCGCCTGCGCGATTGACCCTTGTTTTTTCTAGAAAGCCGCTTTCAATGACCCCCTCATTTGGCCTCGTCATCATTGGCGATGAAATCATGTCTGGCAAACGCCAAGACAAGCACATGCCCAAAGTCATCGAATTGATGTCCGCGCGTGGCTTGGGTCTGGCCTGGGCCGAGTACGTGGGCGATTCGCCCGAGCGCATCACCGCGACTTTGAAGCGGGCCTTTGAGTCGGGCGATGCGGTGTTCAGCTGTGGCGGCATCGGAGCCACCCCCGACGACCACACCCGGCAATGCGCCGCCCAAGCGCTGGGCGTGCCGCTGGCGCTGCATCCCGAGGCCAAGTTGCGCATTCAAGAGCGCATGCAAGACACCGCCAAAGAGCAGGGCCTGCCCTATGACCCCGAGCGAGAAGACAATCTGCACCGCCTGAACATGGGGGTGTTTCCGCAAAACTGCGACATCATCACCAACCCGTACAACAAAATTCCAGGCTTCCGCTGCGTTGGCGTGGGTGGGGGAATGGTGCATTTTTTTCCGGGTTTTCCGGTCTTGGCCTGGCCCATGATCGAGGCGGAGTTGGACACC
>CAMCNQ010000120.1 GCA_945875955.1 Limnohabitans sp. Rim8
CACGGTGGGTCGGGACAATTTAGCCTTGGCCTATCCGGACTTGATCATCGGTCACGGCATCATGGGTCGGCTGTTGGCGCGAATGGTCGTGGCCGCGGGCCGACCTGCGCCGGTGGTGTGGGAAACGCAGGCGGTCAGGCAAAAAGGCGCGCTGGGCTACGGCGTGATTCACCCCGATGATGACGCTCGCAAGGATTACCGCTGCATCTGCGATGTCAGCGGTGATGCCAGTATTTTGAACCGCGTGATTGCCAAAATGGCACCTGGCGGAGAAGTGGTGCTGGCCGGTTTTTACAAACAGGATTTGTCCTTTGCCTATGCCCCCGCCTTCATGCGTGAAGCCACGGTGCGGGTCGCTGCGCAATGGAAAAAACACGACCTCGATGCGGTGGTTGCCATGTTCCACGATGGCTCCCTGCCCTTGGAGGGCTTGCTGACCCACACCGAAACCGCCGAGCATTCACAGCGCGCTTATGAAGTGGCCTTTGGTGACCCCGAGTGCCTGAAGATGGTGATCGATTGGCGCTGAGCATGCTGACCGCGCGCACAACATCCATGAACAAACCCCTCAACCCGGTTGTGATGGTCACCGGCGCATCGTCGGGTGTAGGCCTGTACGCCAGCGCCTCACTCATCGCGCAGGGCTGGCACGTGGTAATGGCCTGCAGAGACCTGGCCAAAGCCCAGCGCGTGGCTGCACAGATGCAGCTGGACCCCGCACACTTGAGCCTGATGCACTTGGACTTGGGGTCTTTGCAAAGCGTGCGTGATTTTGCATCGGCCTACACGGCCCTGGGCTGGCCACTGCATGCTTTGCTGAACAACGCCGCCTCATACCAGCCGCGCCTGAAAACGCCCACCCGATCACCCGAAGGCTACGAACTGAGCGTGGCCACCAACCACTTGGGGCATTTTTTGCTCAGCCGTTTGTTGATGGAATTGTTGCTCACCACCCAAGCGCATGAACGCGCCAGTCGGCCCGATTTCCGTGCGCGGCTGATCACCTTGGGAACGGTGACCGCCAACTCCGAGGAGTTTGGTGGCAAAGTGCCGATTCCGGCCCCAGCCGACCTGGGTGACTTGGCCGGTCTGGAACAAGGCTTTTTGGACCCGGTGGCCATGACCGACGGCAAGGCCTTCAAGGCTGGCAAGGCATATAAAGACAGCAAGCTGTGCAACATGATCACAAGCCGCGAACTGCACCGCCGCTTTCATGAAACCACGGGCGTGGTGTTCAGCACGGTTTACCCCGGTTGCGTGGCCGATACCGCTTTGTTTCGCGACACGCCCAAGGCCTTTCAACGCATTTTTCCCTGGTTCCAGAAAAACATCACCAAGGGCTATGTCAGCCAGGCCTTGGCGGGTGAGCGCGTGGCGCAAGTGGTGGTGGATGCCCATTTCGCCACCTCGGGCGTGCACTGGAGTTGGGGCAACCGCCAGCGCCCAGGTCGACCGGCTTTTGCGCAAAAACTGTCGGCCAAAGCCACGCAACAAAGCCTGGGTATTCGTTTGTGGGAGCTGAGCGAAAAGCTCACCGGCTTGACGGCCTGAACGGCAGCGCGCACTGCCGTTTAAAAAACGGCATGTTCACCCCGATCGGGCGCGCCCTCGCCTTTGACCCAACGGGCATAGGCGTCCAACAAAGTTTCTGATCCATGCGAGGGGGTGGCCTCGGCATCGTAATGATTGGCTGCGGGGTCCCAGACCAGCATGGATTCGGTGGCGTAATACCGCCCGATGCGGGCCAACTCGGCCTTGTCCGCCGCCGCAGGAATGAGCTTGCCCACGGTGCTCAAAACGCCAATGATGACGTCCAACAGGCCCACCGGCACGCGTTTGAACCGGGGCGGCATTGCCAACAAAGCAAACAAATGCTCGCCCTGCGCAAGCGGTGTGATGGCAGGCCCTGGCCCGCCTATGGGCAAAATCCGGTTGTGCCGCGCTGTGTCGTCCAAACAACCGGCCAAAAAATCAGCCAAATCGTCGTCGCTGATCGGTTTGCAGGCGGTGAGTTGGCCGTCGCCAAAAATCAGAAACGGTTTGCCCTTTTTGACCCGATCGAGCTGGCCCGAAAGCGATTTGAAAAAAGCGGTGGGGCGCACAATGGAATAGGTCAAACCCGATTCGACCAAGGCTTTTTCGAACGCCAGTTTGGCATGCTGAAACGCCAACAAGGGCTTTTGTACGCAAATGGCCGACAGTTGCACAAAATGCCTCACGCCCATTGCTTGTGCCGCCTGCAGCGCCCACACATGGGCTTGGTGGTCAACTCGCCAAGCGTCCCGGGGTGAACCTGTGCGCGAGGCCATGCAAGAGACAACGGCGTCGAAATGGGTGTTTGCCAAACCCGCTTGTTGCCAAACCTCGGCCTCGGCCGCATTGCCCCACAACAGCTTGGTGCCGGACAGCCGTTCTGACCACAAGGCATCGGCTTGCAAATCACGCACGCCCTGGCGCGGCCTGAGCAGACAAACCACCTCGTGACCTCGTCTGACCAGCGCCCTTGCAGTGGCCATGCCGATGGTGCCCGTCGCCCCAAGTAAAAGCACACGCATGGTGCTCATTGGCGCGGCCACAGACTCAGGCAAGGGCTCAGGCGATTGCGAAGTTGTGATCGGCTGCCCGCCCGGGGCCAAAAGCTTGTCAATGGTCACGCTGCAAACTCCAAAATCTTCAATTTTTCAATGGTACTTTTTTTTCCGATGACATAAGCCACATCCGAAATGGCAAGCGCATCGCGCGCGAAAACCCAAAAATTGGGCGCACCCAATTTGGCTCGCAGTTGAGGGGTTGACCGCCACGAAAAACGAAGCCAGTTTGTTTGCAAAGGCCTTGGCAAAAACGAAAAATGCGCCTGAAGGCGCATTTTTACTGACTTACTGGCGGAGTGGACGTCCTACGCATCCGAACACAGCCGACTCCAAAGAACTCCAATTGACTGTGGTTTTCACTCGAGAAATTTAAAATAGTCTCTTGTAAGCTCCAACACTGTCCACTATAATCCAGCTTACATTGGGGGGTAGTAAGGTGGGCAGAACAGCAGCTAAGGCACTGACAGCAAAACAGGTACAGACCGAAACTCGAGCCGGGTATCACGCAGATGGGCTATGCGCAGGGCTGAACCTGCAAGTGACACCTCTTCGTGAACGGATCACGCGCTCATGGGTCTTCCGTTACACCAGTCCCACAACGCGCAAACGCAGAGAGCTGGGTCTTGGCTCCACGCTGACTCGCAAACTGGCTGATGCACGGTCGCTCGGTGGTGAGCTTCGGCTTAAAGTCTTAAATGGTATTGATCCCAAGGACGAGCGGGACAAAGCCCGCGCACTGGCCATCTCTGCAAGAGCACAACAAATCACCCTCGATGAGGCCATCACACAATGCATGGCAGCCAAGTCTTCTGAGTGGAAGAACCTCAAGCATGGGCAGCAATGGCAAAACACCCTGACCACTTACGCAAGCCCGCTTCTCGGAAAGCTGTCTGTCGACTTGATCACAACAGAGCTTGTTTACAAAGTCTTACAGCCGATATGGCACACCAAAACTGAAACTGCCACCAGAGTACGGCAGCGAATCGAGACAGTGCTGGACTGGTGCAAGGCACGAGGCTTCTGCCAGGGTGAAAACCCGGCTCGTTTGAAAGGTGCTTTAGGTCAGCTCCTGCCAAAGTCACAGAAGATCAAAAAGGTCGAGCACCACCCTGCCCTGCCTTATCAGCGTGCGAATGAGTTCGTGTTGGCTTTGCGCAAACAAGGCGGGATGACTTCGCTGGCCTTGGAGTACATGTTGCTTACCGCCTGCCGAACTGGGGAAGTTGCTGCTGCGCGCTGGGGTGAAGTGGACTTTGTCACCAAGGTGTGGACCATCCCTGCCGAGCGGATGAAGGCGGGACGGGAACACCGTGTGCCGCTGTGCACAAGGGCAATTGAAATTCTTGGGTTGCTGAAGGCAAATGCTCAAAATGACTTTGTATTTCCCAGTCATTCCGGCCAAAAAGATACCCACATGTCACTGGGCAGTTGCTTGGTGGCAATGAAACGCATGACCGGCTTCGAGGATTACACACCACATGGCTTGCGTTCAACGTTCCGAGACTGGGCTGCGGAGACAACCAACTTCGCCAATGAAACGCTGGAACTGGCGCTGGCACACACGATCAAGAACAAAGCTGAAGCAGCATACCGTCGACAAGATCAGCTCGAGAAACGCGCCAAATTGATGCAGCAATGGCAAACGTACATTGACACTAAACCCAAGTTGGCATCAGTAATTCCCTTAAGCGTTACCCAAGCAATATGAAAAAACAAATATCACCCGCACGCATGGCTCTGCGCGTAATTGCGGGAAAAGTTGAAATGGGAACACTGGACGACGCTGAGCGCAGAGGTCTCGCCAAGCTACTCCGTGCTCTTGGAGACGGCAAAACTGTTGACGAATTTTTCGATATAAAAACTCCTGCTCACAGACTCAAAGGAACGGCACTTGAACAACGCATTTTTGATGTGGAGGTTCTGCGTTTGCCGATCGCGCTTGGCGGAGAAAACATGTCAAAAAATGATGCAATCGCCAAAGTGGCCCTTTTAAACTGTGTCGAAATTGGAACCATCGAGGATGACTTCAAGTCCGCGCGCGGAAAGGCAATTCGTCAACAAGTAAAAGCAACGTATTTCAACCCATTAGCTGACACAGACTAGTCAAATATGAAAGGGGGTAAAAGTCCCCACTTCGCCCCCCTTATGTATGTCGGTGATGTCCTGAAAAATGCGTTTTAAAGGAGGTCATCCATGATCTACAAAGACCCACCAGTGCCAGCGGGTCAAAAACTGGCAGCCCAACTCCGCGTCATTCGCCACAAACAAGTCTGTGAAAAACTCCAAATCAGCAGCGCAAAGCTGTTTGATCTTATTGCCAAAGGGGTCTTCCCAAGACCTGTTACTCTGGTGCCCGGAGGTCGCGCCGTAGGCTTTTTAGAAAGCGATGTCGACCAATGGATTCTTGATCGCAAAGCAGCATCAGAGCAGGAGGCAGCATGAAAAACGCCCCCTACCCGGTTGACCTTTCGGTCATGCAGGCTGCGCTCAAAGACCATCGCCACGGTCTCGGCAAAGAAACCGAACAAAGACATTACGTCAATGAGGTTCGCCTGATCAACTTTGCTGTTACCGGCAACAGTCTTGGCTGTTATCGCAACCTACCCATCACCCGCGAATTGTTCAGAACGATCAGACGAGTGGTATGTCTGAACATGCGACTCATAAAGTTGAATGTTCCGTACCCAGACAGAAAGAAGTCCTGCCGGAACTTGTTCCTGAAAACCACCTGCGTCTTACCCCAAAAGTAAATCCGCACGATCTAACCCGCATCACGCAAGCTGCTGGACGCATCCATTGCCTGCGCGATGAAAGCACGAGGAGTTTCCATGTTTAAAGACACACTAGCCCAGATCGACGCTCAAGCCGCAGGCACAATCCATCTCCTCCCGGAATGTGATGACGATGGTTTTGAGGGCAATGCCGACACACACCGCAATGCCCCCAAGCCGCATCCTGAGTGCCTATATGGGTTGATTGGAGAAATTGCCAGAGCAGGCAGCAAGGACACAGAGGCCAACCCCTACGCAATTGCAGCATCGGCGCTGGCTTACTTCGGAGTTGCCGTGGGCCGTGGGCCTTACTTCCCGATTGGCGATGACTGCAATCATGCAAGGCTTAATTTTGTCCATGTTGGGCGCTCTAGCCGTGGACGCAAAGGGACAGCCAAAAAGCTGGTTATCAACCGCATCGCCAAGGCCGTCAAGGACTTAAACGTTCCTTTGGCCCCGCAGATTCACACGGGCGGCTTATCTACGCGCGAGGGGCTGGCTTTGATGATTCACGACGGCTTGACTCAGGGCAAAGATGAAGTTCCTCCCGTTGAGGATAAGCGCCTGCTGGTAGTAGAAAGCGAGTTTGCCAACGTGCTGGTCCAGAACAAGCGCGACGGCAACACCCTAAGCACCGCACTGCGTGATGCGTGGGATGGTACGTGCATCCAGCCTGCCACCAAGTCGAACCGCGTAGGGGCCAGCAATCCGCATATCGGGGTCTTGGCTGACATTACGCCCAGCGAGTTGAAGAGCCTGATGTCATCACGCGAACTAACCAACGGCTTCGCCAACCGCTTTATCTTCTTCTGGGCTGAGGGGGGCAAGATAAACCCGTTTCCAAAGCAAACGCCCAAGGATGTTATTGATAGCTTCGCACACCGAGCAGTGGAGGTTCTTTTGTTTGCCGGAGCAGACCGACATGCTGAACGAGATGTCAAACGCATGACCTTCTCACAAGATGCGAAAGTACTCTATGACAAGCTGTATCGTGGTGAGCTGCGCGACGGAAGTGCCGGAGAACAAATCACTGGGCTACTTGCCCGTAGATCGACCACACTGATCCGCTTAGCGATGATCTTTGGCCTGACCGACCGGACATTGACCATTGAGGTTACACACATCCAAGCGGCAATGGCATGGGTGCGTTATTGGGTGGATTCTGTGAAGTACATCTTTCAAAGCGCACTGGACGAAGTGGCGACAGAACTGGTAAGTAAAGCTGGCGACCAACTGCTCTTGTTCCTCAAGGTGCACAGCAAAGCCAGTCGATCAGATATCAACAAGCTCTGTTTTAAGGGGCATCTCCTCAAGATCATTCTAGACCGGACGATTGACGAGCTACTGTGTGCATCACCGCCGCTGATTGAGGTCGTGACTGTCCCGCGCATCAACGGGAGCGGATCACCCACCAAGGTCTACAAACTGGCTGCGGATTCTGCGGATTCTGCGAACTGTGAGCATCCATACGGCTTGCAGCCTGAATCAGCATCACTGGAAGATGTGCGGAATCTGCGAAATGTCGAGGCTGATTTCGCAGAATTCGCTGATGTCGCACGCACTCCAAACCCTGCGCCAACCCGCGTGGATATTCAGACTTCGCTCAATTCGCAGAATCCGCAGAAGTATTTAGGAAAGTCGGAAAGCGTCAAAGAATATGCAGAGGATTCCTGATGCCAGTACTCGCTGATCCAGAGTCTCAGGCTCATGGAGTTCTACACATGAAAAAGCCAAAGCTGATCTTTTGACTGAGAACACTCTATGCAAAAACAAACATGGCTTCTCACCGCAGGCAATAAGATTCATTGCCGCCGCTGTCAGGCCACAAGCAAACGTACACGCCTTCAGTGTGGAGCGCCTGCCCTGTCAGGCAAGAGCGTCTGTCGGTTCCACGGAGGGCACAGCACAGGGCCTCGCACAGAGGCTGGTAAAGCTAGGATTGCCGCTGCCATGACCGTGCATGGTCAGTCCACCCGTCAGGCTCGAAGAGAGCTTACCGAGGAGCTTGCGCAGCTTGCAATACTGGAACAGACAGGCAGACTGGTTGGGCTGATCACTGGCCCCCGCTCAAGGGGGCGCAGACCGGGATATCGTAAGGAGTGACGTAGCTTCTTGACTGTGTTTTGCATGGTTTGGTGCTGTCTTGGACCTTGTCTGATGGCTATGCACTTGTTCATGAAGCGATCCCTTTAGGGGTCGCAAGACCGGGAGATATCAGGTAAAATCAATCTGTCATCAAGAGCTGGACTGACGTCCACGCCAACCTGCCTGACCGGGCAAGGTGGTATCCGAAGATGAGGCCCTCAGGGCAACCAATCGGTAAAGCGTCAGCCCACCCCTTGGTGGGCTTTTTTATGTCGCTGATTTATGACCACTTGCAGGGCGACTCACAAATGCTGCTAAAGCGTCGCCCGCGCTCTTAGCCCCTGCGCGTTCTGGCGATGCCAGACATCAGGGGCGCAGGAAGAGTGAAATGAAATGCAAGCATGGTGACTTGGCCATCATCGTCAATGACTTTGATGGCTGCAAAGCCAATTTTGGCCTGCTCGTACGGTTAATAGGACCGATAGAGGTCGTCATGGACATGAACTGCTGGCGGGTCATTCCACTGAGCGGCCAAAAGATGTGGCTGATTGACGGTGGCAGAGCCAAAAAGAGTCTCATCACGCTTAGAGTTCAGGCGATCCACCCAGACAAATGGTTGAAGCCCATCAGGGGCAATAGCACTGCCCCGTCGAAGCTTGAGCGGGAGTTGGCATGACTTACTGCAAACCCGGCGATCTGGCTGTCGTGGTCAAAGCCCACAATGCCTGCAACATTGGCACCATCGTTCATGTCATTGGGCTTTACACCGGGAAGTCAGGGGTCTGTGCACCTGAGGGTGATGTGATCTGGAAGGCCAAAGCCAGCCATCCGATGACATACGACACAAACGGTGTTTTGAAGAGAAGACGGTTGGGGCCAGTCCCAGACAACCAGTTGAGGCCCATTAGAGGCGCTCCACCAGCGAAGAATGTCAAGCAGCCCAATGAGTTGGTCACTACTTAAAAGGGGACAAAACATGCGCAGACTCAATTGCCGCCCTGGCGAACTTGCGATTGTGATCAATTCTTTTGACACTGCCAATGTCGGCTCCTTTGTCAAAGTCCTTGGCAGAGACGCCAAAGCATGCGGCAAGCAGTTCTTTTGGAAAATTCATGCCGCTCACCTGCTGGCCTACGCCAAAGGCGATAAACAATACCGCAGACGAAAAGGAAGTCTCGCGGATGCGGACTTGCAGCCGATTCGTGGCTACCCCTTAGGCATGGACATCGCAATTGGTGTCGGAGAGCAGATGGCCATCAAAGCTGGCCGCCTTCGGTTGTTTGACGTCGACATGGATGGAACCATCACCTTTGAAGTACCAGAGCCAAGAACCAACGCAGAAGCTTTCCGTATCGGA